>SKHK01000023.1 GCA_007117005.1 Paracoccaceae bacterium | reverse complement strand
TGGTGCCGATCAGCCAGATGGCGCGGGCGTGGTCGATATCCTCGATCGCCGCGGTGCCGACATAGGCGGAACGGTTGCCCGCCGGCAGCGCCGCGCCGTCCACGCGGCATTCCACCGAACCACCCTGCCCTTCGATCAGCGTTTTCAAGGCATAAGCACCCTCGGCCGAGACCAGATCACCGACCAGACCGGCAACCTGTCTGCCCTTCATCGCCGCCGCGGCTGCCGAAAGCGCCTCTGGCCATGTGGCAGGCTTCAGCTTGCCGTCCCGGCGAATATAGGGCCGGTCCAGCCGCTGCCGGCGCAGACCGTCCCAGACGAATCGGGTCTTGTCGGACGCCCATTCCTCGTTCACGCCGTCATGGTTGCGCGGCAGGATGCGCATGACCTCGCGCCCCTTGGTATCGACGCGGATATTGGTGCCAAGGGCGTCCATCACATCCACCGTCTCGGTCTTGGTCAGTTCCCAGGGCCGGGCGGTAAAGGCATAGGGTTTCGACACCAGCGCGCCCACGGGGCACAGGTCGATGATGTTGCCCTGCAGGTTCGAGTCGATCAGATCGCCCAGATAGGTGGTGATCTCGGCATCCTCGCCGCGCCCGGTCTGGCCCATGACCGAGACGCCCGCGACCTCGGTCGTGAAGCGCACGCAGCGGGTGCAGGAAATGCAGCGGGTCATGTGGGTTTCGACCAGCGGGCCCAGGTCCAGATCCTCGACCGCGCGCTTCGGCTCGCGGAAGCGCGAGAAATCGACGCCATAGGCCACGGCCTGATCCTGCAGGTCGCATTCGCCGCCCTGGTCGCAGATCGGACAATCCAGCGGGTGGTTGATCAGCAGGAATTCCATCACCCCCTCGCGCGCCTTGCGCACCATGGGGCTGTTGGTACGCACCACGGGCGGCGCGCCCTCTGGACCGGGGCGCAGGTCACGCACCTGCATGGCGCAGCTGGCGGCGGGCTTCGGCGGGCCCCCGACAATTTCGACCAGACACATCCGGCAGTTGCCGGCGATCGACAGCCGCTCGTGATAGCAAAAACGCGGGATCTCGATGCCCGCCTGCTCGCAGGCCTGGATCAGGGTCAGGGCGGGATCGACCTCGATCTCGCGCCCGTCGATGATGATTTTTCTCAGTTCAGTCATTGGCTTACTCCGCAGCCATAAAATTGTGTCTCATCCCGCACGTCCTGTGCGCCGCGCCGCCAGAACCGGCAGCGCCCAGCAAGCCCGGACCGGCTGGCCCGCATCGACGTCATCGCCTACCTCTCACTCAACCGCCGGCCGATGGGCGTGCCTGCCGCCATCTCGGCACGGCCCAGGGTGCACAGGGTCTGCGGGTCTTCCGGCCGGGCGCCGGTGCGGGTGATATAGGCATGGGTTGCCGCCTCGACGCGGGCGCGCTCGGCCTCGTCGTCGATGAAGGCCTCGATCTGGGCGCGGCTGGCGCCCAACCGGCGGGCGTGGTTGTAAAGCCCCAGGAAATAGGTCGTGCGCGACAGGCGCGATGGTCCCTGCAAAGCCTCGCAATGCCGCACGATATGCTCGATCACCGAGGCGGTCAGCAAGCCGCTGGACAGCCGCTCGTCGGCGCGCAGCATGGCGTTGATGGCAGCCTGATCCGAGGCAGTGTGATCAGCGGCGGCACTGGCCGGAAGCGCCAGTGGCATCACGCCCAACAGGACAGCGATCAGGGCGGCACCCGTGGTGTGTCTTACCATGTCCGGCAATCTCCCGCAAAGGACAGCCCGCCACGGGACAAGAAGACCCCGCGCGCGCGTCGGTTGAATTCAATCCCGCCTTCCAGCCGGCACAGTTCGGCCGCGGCGGCGCGCGCGGCGGCGCGATCGCCCTCGCCGACGGGGGCGCCGTTGCGGGTGTAGATGGTGATCACCGGCTCGCCCTGCGCCCAGGTGAAATCACCCCCGCCCGGGGTCAGCCGGTGATAGGCGTGATAGCCGAAGACATCGCCCTGATGCTGGAACTGCCGCGAGGCCTGCGCCTGTGCGGCAGGGTCGCAGCCCGCAACCAGGAACAACGCCGCGAGAGCAAACGGCAGGGTGGCGACACGGCGGGCGGTCATCCGCAGGCCCCGTCAAAGCTGAAGCCCCCGCGGCGCAGCATGCGCGCCGGGCGGCTGTCGTCAAAGGGCCGGGCGGTGGCCTCGCAGACATGGCGTGCCGCCTCGCGCGCGGCGGGCAGGTCCGCCTGCGTGACCGGCTGGCCGTTGCGGGTGACGATCACGATGGCCAGCCCGCTGCGGAACCCCACGCCCGGCGGGTCACCCCCGCCCACGGCGCCGGGATCATGGGCGATCTGGCCCGGCAGCGCGGTATAGCCGAAACGCTCGCCCCCGACATCGACGCTGCGCCGAGGCTCTGCCGACGCGACTGCCGTGCCCGCACCCAGCAGGGCAAGCGTCAGGCCAAGCACCCGCAGGAGGGAAGCCGCAAGCCTGGTCATTCCGCTGCCACCGCGCTGCTGCGCCCGGCCTGTCTGCTGCGGATACGGTCCTCGATCTCATCCCGGAAATTGCGGATCAGCCCCTGGATGGGCCAGGCCGCGGCATCGCCAAGCGCGCAGATCGTGTGCCCTTCGACCTGTTTGGACACATCCCACAGCATGTCGATCTCTTCGATCGCCGCCTCGCCCTTGACCAGCCGGTCCATGACACGCATCATCCATCCCGTCCCCTCGCGGCAGGGGGTGCACTGGCCGCAGCTTTCGTGCTTGTAGAATTTCGACAGCCGCCAGATGGCCTTCACGATATCGGTGGATTTATCCATCACGATCACCGCCGCCGTGCCCAGGCCAGAGCCCAGATCATTGCGCAGATAGTCGAAATCCATGGTGGCGTCGCGCATCTTTTCGCCGCGCACACAGGGCACGGAACTGCCGCCCGGGATCACCGCCAGCAGATTGTCCCAGCCGCCCCGGATGCCGCCGCAATGCGTCTCGATCAGCTCCTCGAAGCTGATCGACATCGCCTCTTCCACCACGCAGGGCCGGTTCACATGGCCGGAGATGGCGAACAGCTTCGTCCCGGCATTGTTCGGCCGCCCGAAACCGGCGAACCACGCCCCGCCGCGCCGCAGGATGGTGGGCACGACGGCGATGGATTCGACATTGTTCACCGTCGTCGGGCAACCATAAAGCCCCGCCCCGGCGGGAAAGGGCGGCTTCATGCGCGGCATGCCCTTCTTGCCCTCCAGGCTTTCCAGCAACGCCGTCTCCTCGCCGCAGATATAGGCCCCGGCGCCGTGATGCAGGTAGAGGTCGAAATCATAGCCCGAACCGCAGGCGTTCCTGCCGATCAGCCCGGCGTCATAGGCCTCGTCGATGGCGGCCTGCAGAGCCTCGCGCTCGCGGATATATTCGCCGCGGATGTAGATGTAGCAGGCATGGGCCCCCATGGCGAAACTGGCGATCAGGCAGCCCTCGATCAGCGTATGCGGGTCATGGCGCATGATCTCGCGGTCCTTGCAGGTGCCGGGTTCGCTTTCGTCGGCATTGACCACCAGATAGCTGGGCCGGCCGTCGCTTTCCTTCGGCATGAAGGACCATTTCAGCCCGGTGGGAAAACCCGCCCCGCCGCGCCCGCGCAGGCCGGACTGTTTCATCTCGTCGACGATCCAGTCGCGGCCCTTGGCCAGGATCGCCTTGGTGCCGTCCCAATGGCCGCGCGCCATGGCGCCTTTCAGCGAGCGGTCCTGCATCCCGTAGATATTGGTGAAGATGCGGTCCTGATCCTTCAGCATCACGTGATCCTTGGTCTGCCCCGGTCCGTCCGGGGCCGTTTCAGTTGGGGTGCCGCGTCCGCCACAGACGCAGCGAGACGATCAGCGCCCAGGCAAAGGCCGCGAGCGCAAGAAAGTCGATGAGAAAGGCGAAACGCGGCGGCCAGCCGTAAAAGCCGCCCGCCCAGGTAAGAAACATCCACAACGCCATTGTCCCGGCCAGAACCACGGCGATCTGGCGGACCTGGCGGCGGCGCGACGCTTCGACCGCGGGGTCCGGGGCGGCGGGGGCGTCACCTTGCCCGGCTGCGCCGCGCCCCGCCCGCTTGCCGCGATGGCGGTCCGTCCTGTCATGCCTGCGCGCCATACCGCTTCCACATCACTGCCTTTCCCGCGTCAGTCCTGACGGCTGGAGAATTCGGTCTCGCCACCGCCGGCCAGAATGCGCGCCTGCGGCACCCACTCGTCGCGGCTGGCGCGGCCGTAAAAGCCCTCCAGATGACTGTCGATCCAGGCCAGTTCATCCGCACTCCACGCCGCGATCTGATCGAAATGGTAGATCCCCAGCGAGTTAAGCAACCCTTCCAGTTTAGGGCCCACACCCTTGATCTTCTTCAGATCATCCGGCTTGCCGTCGCGCGCGGCCTCCAGCGCGGCCGGGCGCGTGCCCTCATCCGCTGGGGCGGCAGCGGCCGGGGCCTGTGCGGCGGCCGGCTG
>SKHK01000045.1 GCA_007117005.1 Paracoccaceae bacterium | reverse complement strand
TTGACATCAGCAGGGCGCCGTCATGTTCCCGCCGCACGATGCCGGCGACATCCTCCGCTTCCTGCAGGGTGGCAGGTTCGATCGCGCCATCCCCCTCCAGCGCCAGGCGTAGCCTCAGCAGAAGCCGTCGCGCGTCGCCGTCCCCGTCGCGCGATGCCAGCAGGGCCGCGGCATCGTCCCGATCACCGCGCGCGGCGCCGATCAGCGCCGAGGGCAGGGCAGGGTGCGTGGTGCCGGCAGGGCCGACATGCTGCATTGCGTGCGCCACGATCCGCGCCTGATCCACGGCGCCACTCTCCAGGAGTCTGGCCACCAGCGGCTCACCCAGGATTCGCTGCAAGGGCGCGGGCAGTTCCGCAAAGGTCAGGGCGATCCGGTCGGCATGCGGCAGCAACGCCTCGACGTCCATGGTGGACAGCGCGCCAATCAGACCCGCCGGCCCGGGGCAGCCGACAAGCCCGGAAAGATGCCGCCGTGCATTTGACTGACGGTTTTCCAGCAGATCGGCCAATCCCAGCAGCAGGTCATGCCCGTTGAGCCGCGTTCCGGCGGTGTCGATCAGTTGCCGCGCCTCGGCACCGAAACCATGGCGGAGATACACCTTGACCATGTCATCGGTCGCCGAAATATCCTGCCGGTCGAACTCGCCGTGAAGGCTGCGCATCAAGGCGGCGTGTCGGGACACGAAGGGTGTCTCTTCGTGCAGGCTCAGGAACTCCAGCGCTTCCCCTTGCCGACAAAGCGGCCGATCGGCCAGAGGGTCGGTCCTGTCCTCTGGCGAGAGGTCGCTTGTGATGCGCAACTGGCTGGCCGCCTCGGGTGGCGGCGCGAGCCTCAGCGCCGGGCGCAGCCGGTCACCCCTGCCCTCTCCGGCCGCGTGGGTGAGCAGGCCCTGTTCGGCAGCCTCGACCAGGCGGCTGGCCATGCGCCGGGCAAGCGCGTCGGCATCCTCGCGCAGAGGTTCTGTGCCTTGCCCTGCCGCAGGTGCGGGTGGTTGGGTCGGCAAAGGCGCTGGCGGCACCGGCCCGCCCCGAAAATCCATCGGCACCCGGCTTAGCGTATCTGCCGGATCCGTATCCAGGTCCCGCCCGGTCACCGTATCGTACCGGGCACGGCGCAGCCTGTCCGCGACTGCGCGCCCGCTGCGCAGCGCCGTATCCTCCGGGGGCGTGACAGTGCCGAGATCGTGCTGCGCAACGGGGGCGGTCGCGGGCGCAGGGGGTGTGCGGTCATCGGTTTCGGCCCGCGGCCTGATATCCAGTACGATCACGCCCGGCCGATCCTCGAAGGCGTCTATGCCGCAGTCACAGGCCAGGTGCAGGACCAGCCCGGCGTCATCGCGTTCGATTCGTGCCAGCCGCTCCCTGCCGATCCGGTCGAAGGCGCGCGCGAGATCGATCTCTTGCCGCGATGGCTCCAGTGACAGGTGGTACAGCCGGTCGGCGCCGGCAAGGGACCAGATCAGCGGCCGATTCGACTGCAGAACGATCCGGGTGAACGGGCCATGTTCGCCGCCAGTGACCAGCAGGCGTGACCCGACGGGTTGGGCGAGGGCGAGCCCCGGGAGACAGGCCAGCAAAGCCAGAATAAAGGCCGCGACGCATTGGGCGTGAGGCGCAGCTGGACTGTAGCGCCGGCGCCAGGGGGCCTGCGTGTCACGGGGTCGCATCAGGCCGCCTCGCGCTTGATCGCGCGCATCGCCTCTTCCAGTTCGCCGAAGCCGGGGCGCAGGTTGTGCGGCGTGTTCTGGCGGCCGACCTCGATGCACATGTTCGCCGGGTGATTGTGCAGATTGGCGATAAGGACTTCGCGGATCAGCTTGTAGAAATGAGCATCCTCTTCGACCACGGCGCGCATGCGGTTGGCGAAGGGGCCCACGAAGCCGTAGGACAGGAAGACCCCCAGGAATGTCCCCACCAGCGCCCCGCCGATCATGCCCCCCAGAACCTGCGGCGGCTGGTCGATCGAGGCCATGGTCTTGATGACGCCCAGCACCGCCGCAACAATGCCCAGCGCAGGCAGGCCATCGGCGACCGTTTGCATGGCGTGGCTGGAATGCAGCGCGTGGTGCAGGTTCGTTTCAAGGCGCTTGTCCAGCACCTCTTCCACCTGATGGGGATCATCATAGCTCATGGTGACGGCGCGCAGGGTGTCGCAGATCATCTCAACCGCCTCGTGATCCTTCAGGATCCGCGGATAACGGGCGAAAATCTCGGAATCCTGTGGCCCCTCGATATGTTCCTCCAGCGCGACCGGGTTCTGCCGCGCAAGACGGATCAGTTCGAAGAGCAGGCACAAAAGCGCGCTGTAATCGGCCGGTTTCCAGTGCGGGCCGCGGAACACCTTGCCAAGGTCGCCCACGGTCTGCTTCGCCCCGGCCCCGGAATTGGCGATCAGGAACCCCCCCAATGCCGCGCCGCCGATCATCATGATCTCGAAGGGCAGGGCATAGAGAATGATCCCGAACTTGCCCCCCGAGAGCGTGTAACCCCCGAAGACCATGACGAAAACGATAACGATCCCGATGATGCCGATCATGCGATACCCGATCCCTGCAGCCGCGTTCACTGTGGCGTGGTGATGTTAAGAAAGCTTCACCGTGGCTCTGCCGGCACATCCCCGGCATCGGCCCGGCGCGGTACGGCGGCGTTGCGGCCGGCCAGCGTGGCGCTGAGCGCATAGGCCAGCGATGGCTCCAGCCCGGCCAGAATGCCGGCGGCCGTGGCCGGGCGCAGTTGTGCCAGGAAACCGGCGGCGAAACTGGGCTCCATCTCTGCAAAGACCTGGGCGGCCTGTTCCGGGCGCATCGCCTCATAGACGGCGACCAGCTGCGCCAGATCCTCGGCCGCGATTCGGTCGGCACGGGTCATCATGTCGTCCAGGGCGCTCTCGGCCTCCTGCAGGGACGCTATCTGCGCCTGCAGGCGTGCCTCGGCCGCGGCAAGAAGGGCGAGTCTTTCTTCCAGCGTCTCGCTCCTGGCCTGCAGGGCCGATTCGCGTTCCTGCAGGTCGATCAGCATCGCGGCCACATCACCGACATCGGCGCCGGCTGCTGCGGCCACGGCGGCGGGCGGGGCGGTCTCTGTGACGCCCCCTTGTCCCGGGGCCACGTCGCCGGCGGCCGGTGCAGGCTCGCGTGTGGGTGCCGGGGCGCCATCTCCGCCCGCCATTGCAGCGCCCAGCCCGATGCCGAGGCGGATCACCCCCGCAAGGGCGAACAGCGAGATCAGCAATGGCAATGTCCTGAAGCTTGCCGACACGCCGGGCCGCCAGAACCTCGGTCGACTGCCGCGCCGGTCGGCATGTGCGGATCCGGTTGCTGGGGCCATCATGCCTCCTCCTTTTCACGGCGCCTGCGGACGATGCGTGCCCGGCCGGGCGCCGGGCGCGGTGTTGGCCTGTCCTGCGTTCGTTCAGGCGCGGCCATCTGACGTGACGCGTCCTGGTCAGGCGTGGCGGGCGGGCCCGTTTCTGCAGGCGTGGACGGGTTGTCGATGCGCGGCGGTCCGCTCGGTGTCGGGGGCGGTGCTGCCGCGTCGACCACCCCCTGCTTGCCCGGTTCGGCATCGGGCAGATCATGCATCGAGGACAACAGCAGTTCGAGCCGCTGGCATGCCGCCTCGGCGCGGGCGGCCTGTGCGTCAAGATGCTCTCGACTGGTGCCGGCCCGCTCCTGCGCCGCGGTCAGCGCCCGGGTCAGGTCGTCGACCTGCGCGGAAAGCAGGGCGATGGCGCCGCCCATGCCGCTGTCAAGGCTGCTGAGTGCTTTCAGCCGGCGTGATAGAACGAAGCAGTAGAGCGCCGCACCGAACGCCGCTGCCGCCAGCAAAAGGTCTGCCAGAAAACCCATGTTTGACCTCAATTGAGAAAGAATTCCATGACCAGCAGGTCATTGACGCGGTCGGGCCCGGTGATGATCTGCACCCGCCGCAGCATCTGGGCGCGCACACGCAGCAAGGCCGCCGGCTCTTCCAGTTCATGCATCTCCAGCGCGCGCAGATAGGTGTTCAGAACATCCTGTATCCGCGGTTTCAGTCTGGTGATTTCGGCGACATGATCCGGCCGTACCTCCAGCACCGCGCTGAAACGCAACTGCCGGCTTTGGTCACGCGCGCCGACATTGGCCAGGATCGGATCAAGGGCGACGATGGCATAGGCCTCTGCCGCATTCGCGGCCCTGCGCGCTTCGGTCTCCGCCGATCCGTCCGTAGCGACCGGTGCGGCCAGCGGTGATCCCAGAATGCCGCCATAGGTGACGAAGAACCCGCCACCTCCGGCCAGCAATGCCCCAAATACGCCCAAAATCAGGGCTTTGCGGCTTTTCTTGGCCGGGGCTTCTGCCTCGGCGGCGCTGTCCGTCATCGACTCGTCCCCTGGTCATTGGTTTCGGCTTCGGATGACCTCTCGTCGCACAATCTGACTAACCGATTGTTAATCGCTCTCGGTCAAACCTGTGCCTCGGCGGGTCAGAAGGCCGGTCCGACAGGAGAACCGCATTGGAGCAGATTCTGGGCTTTTGGAATGCGCTGGACACGCGCCGCAGGGTCGCGCTGCTGGCCGCGCTGGGCATGGCGTTGGCGACTGTTCTGGTCATCGCGCGCATCGCGGCAACGCCGTCCATGTCTTTGCTCTATGCGGGGCTGGAGGGCGCGCGCGCCGGCGATGTGATCACGGCGCTGGACCAGCGCGGCATCCGCTACGAAGTGCGGGGTGATTCGATCTGGGTGGAGGCGCGCCTGCGCGACGAGACGCGCATGAGCCTTGCCGCGCAGGGCCTGCCGGCCAATACCTCCAGCGGCTACGAATTGCTGGACGGATTGAGCGGTTTCGGCACTACATCGCAGATGTTCGATGCCGCCTATTGGCGCGCGATCGAAGGCGAGCTGTCCCGCACCATCATGTCCAGCCCGCATGTCAGGGCCGCGCGGGTGCATGTCGCGCACGGGGGCGCGCAACCGTTCCGGCGTGACCGGCAGATGTCGGCCTCGGTGACGGTGACGCCGGCATCGGGCGCGTTCACGCCGGTTCAGGCACAGGCGCTGCGGTTCCTCGTCGCCTCTGCCGTGCCGGGATTGTCGCCCGAGGGCGTGGCGGTGATCGATTCCGCAACCGGCGCCGTGGTCGCCGATGACGACAACGGCCGCATGCATGGCGGCGAGCGCGCGGCGGAACTGCGCCGCAATGTCGAACGGCTGCTGGAGGCGCATGTCGGCCGGGGCCGCGCCGTGGTCGAGGTGAATGTAGAGACGACGACGGACCGCGAGCGGGTGCATGAGCGCGTGATAGACCCCGATTCACGCATCGCCGTCAACGAAGAGACCGAGGAACGCGACGCCACCGCCACCGACACCCGGCCCGGCGCGGTGACCGTGGCCTCGAACCTGCCCGATGGCGATGCCGCGGCCGGTGACGGGCGCAGCGATACGCGCGAGCGGCAGAGCCGCGAGCGGCGCAGCTGGGACGTCAGCCATACCCAGCGCGAGATCGAGCGCGCGCCGGGGGCGATTCGCCGCCTGACCGTCGCCGTGCTGCTGGACGGCGTGCGCGCGCCGGATGCAGATGGGGTGATGCAGTGGTCGCCGCGCCCCGAGGCGGAGCTTGCCGCGCTGCAGGAACTGGTCGAATCGGCCGTGGGTTTCGATGCAGAGCGTGGCGATGTGATCACGCTGCGATCGCTGCCTTTCGAGCCTGCGGCGGTGTTGGAGGGTGGCGAGGGGCCGGGGCTTGTCGAGCGGCTGGGCCTGGACCTGATGGCGCTGATCCGTCTGGCAGCACTGGCACTGGTGCTGCTTATTCTGGCGCTGTTCGTGATCCGCCCGATCCTGCGCGCCGCACGCCCTGATGACCGGCCCCTGAGCCTGGCGGCGGCGGGCGGTGCGGCGGCGGGCCTGCCGGCACTGGCTGGGGCGCAGGACGGGCAGGGCGCGCAGGCGCAGGTGCTGACCGGCGAAGTCGACCCGGCTGCGCCCGGGGCGGCCCGCGCGGTGGGGCCGGCCGGCGAGGCCGAAGACCCGGTTGCCCGCATGCGCCGCCTCATTGCCGAGCGGCAGGACGAAACCGTGGAGATCCTGCGCAACTGGATGGAAGAACCGGACGGAGGGCGATGATGGCCGCACCGCTGCGACTGGAAGTGTTCGAGCAGCCCGGCGACCCCGAGGTTGCCAGCCTGCTGATGCCCGAAGAGCTGGAGGACCTGCGTCTGAACGCCTATGAGCGGGGCTACCTTGCCGGCTGGGAAGACGCCATGCGCGAGGTGCAGACCGAGGCGCAGGCCCGCGAAAAGGCGCTGGCCAAGCAGCTGGAGGCGATCAGTTTTTCCTATCACGATGCGCGCGGCCATGTGCTTCGGGCCGTGGGGCCTCTTTTGCAGGCGATGGTCGAACAGGTTCTGCCGCAGGCCGCCCGTGCCGCGCTGGTGCCGCAGGTGTTGGAGGAGATCGCACCGTTTGCCGAGGAGGTCTCATGCGCGCCGATGGTGCTGCAGGTCCCGCAGGGCGCGGCGCCTGCGTTCGAAGCCGGCCTGCGTGACAGGTCCATTCCCCCGGTAGAGATCGTCGAGACACCCGATCTGCCCGAGGGCGCTGCCGAATTCCGGATCGGCCCGCGCCAGGTCAGGGTCGATCTGACCGATCTCTCCGCCCGTTTCGCCAAGGCGATCGACGATTTCTATTCCCATGCCCTGCCTCAGAAGGAGCCCGGCAATGTCTCGAACGGATGACACGGAAACCCACGCCCCGCCCCAGAACGGAGGGTCGGCAGCAGGTGGGCGCACGGCACTGGTGCAGGTGCCCATCGAGATCGTCATCGCTGTCGGCCGCGCCAGACCCACGGTGCGCGAGTTGCTGCAGCTCACGCGGGACAGTGTCCTGCCGCTTGACCGCCGGGTGGATGAACCTGTGGAGCTTTATGTCGGTGACCGGATCATCGCCCGCGGCACGCTGGAGGAGTTGGAGGGCGACCAAGCGGGCCAGATGGCGGTCCGGCTGACCGAGGTCGTCGACATGAGCCACGGTCTGTGACATGCGCCAAGCTGCGGCAGAAAGAACCGCCGTGGGTGCTGCGCGCCTGTGCACCGCGCTTCGGCCGCGGATGGCGGTGATCCGGGCGGCTGCGGCGTGCGCTCTTTGCAGGCGCCGCCGGCCCGCCGGCATTTCCACGCCGGGGATAGGAGAGCGCCGAGCAGCACCGACGGCGGCCGGCCCACGCCCCGCCCTGTCATGTGAAGGAGCGGGGCGACGGCACGCTGACGGTGGTCCGGCGCCCCGCCACATCCGGCGCGTGATGCCTCCGGGCTTGAAACACTGCGCTGTGGCAGGTTTCTTGTTTGCCATCATGGTTCTGGTACTGCCCGGCGCGGCCGCAGGGCAGTCACTGACGCTGGATCTGGGCGATGACGGCAGCCTGGCCGTCCGTTCCGTGCAACTGATCGCGCTCTTGACCCTTTTGTCGCTGGTCCCGGGGCTGGCGATCATGATCACTTGTTTTCCGTTCCTGGTCACGGTGCTGGCGATTCTGCGCCAGGCCATCGGCCTGCAGCAATCCCCGCCCGGCATGCTGCTGACGACGCTGGCCCTGTTCCTGACCTGGTTCATCATGGAACCCGTGTTCCTGGCCGCCTGGGAGGAAGGGATCGAACCGGTCAATGCCGGCACCCTGGGGCTGGAAGAAGGGTTGCTGCGCGCGCTCGATCCGTTTCGTGTCTTCATGGCGGCGCGGGTGGAGGAGGAGACCTTCATGAACCTGGCCGCCCTGCGCCCCGAGCCCGTTGCCACCGGCGCCGAGGCGCCCTTGTCGGTGCTGGTGCCGTCTTTCCTTCTGTCCGAACTCAGCCGCGCCTTCGAGATCGGGTTTCTGATCTTCCTGCCCTTTCTGATCATCGATCTGGTGGTCGCTGCCGTGCTGATGTCGATGGGCATGATGATGGTGCCGCCCGCCATCGTGTCGCTGCCCTTCAAGCTGGCTTTCTTCGTGGTCGCCGATGGCTGGTCGCTGGTGTCGGCGGCGCTGGTCACGGGGTATTTCTAGAGCACGCCGTCCGAAACCGGCGCCCGGTCCGGGGGAGCATGCGAAAACACCAGGTCACAGCGGGGCGCGTGAACGAGGATGAACGCGATTCGCATCACGCATCGGTACGGGGCGGTGCCGGCGTGGTCTGACGCGAAACCGCATCTTGCCGGCCGGTCATGGGGCGCGGCAGCAAGGCATCGCGTTGCGACGTGTCAGCAGGACGCGCAAGCGGGGGGGGGACGTCCGAAGGGGCAGGCGTCCGAAGGGGCAGGCGTCGGAAAGGCGGGCAAGGACGTGCGGTGCTGGCAACGTATGGCGCGCAGCGGCGCAGGGTTATTCCCCTTGCGAAAGGGCGGCGCAGCCAGTCGCGGCAGGCTGCGCCGCTTGCTTTCCCGGCTTCCGTTCCGGGTCATGGCCTGCAAGGTGCCCGGCACGCGCAGCCGCATGCCGGTTGTTTCACGCAGTCCCCACGGCGCGCGCCGGTAGGCACCGCAGCACAAGCGTGGCGCCGGTCACAGCGCGGAAAGCCCGGCCTCCAGCGCCGAAAGGACTGTCTGCACGTCGCCCGAGGTCAGCACCAGCGGCGGCGACATGATGATATTCGCGCCCGACATACGCACCATGGCGCCGTTTTCGTAGGCGACCTGCTGCACGCGGGCGGGCACGTCCTTTGCCGGGGCGGCCTTGGTGGCGCGGTCCGATACCAGTTCGAGCGCGCACATCAGCCCCCGCCCGCCGCGCACATCGCCGATCGCCTCATGCTTGCGGCCCAGTTCCTGCAGCCCCTCGAACAGCTCTGCCCCGCGCGCCGCGGCATTGGCCGCCACGTCCAGCCGTTGTGTCTCGGCCAGACAGGCGATGGCGGCGGCCGCGCCGACGGGGTGGCCGGAATAGGTGTATCCATGGCCGATGGCCGCGCGCCCGGACTCGTCGCTCTCGAAGACCTCGGCCACGCCTTCGGCAATCATCACCGCGCCGAAGGGGAAATAGCCGTTGGTGATCGCCTTGGCAGTACACATCAGGTCCGGCTGCACGCCCCATAGCCGGCTGCCGGACCAGGCCCCGGTGCGCCCGAAACCGGTGATCACCTCATCGGCGATCAGCAGGATGCCATGCTTGCGGCAGATCTCGGCCACGCCCGGCATGAAGCTTTCATGCGGCACGATCACCCCGCCCGCGCCCAGCACCGGCTCCATGATGAAGGCCGCGATGGAACCCGCGCCCTGAAAGGCGATCTCGTCTTCCAGCGCGGCCAGACAAAGCTGCGCGACCTTGGCCGGGTCGCTCTCGCCAAAGGGATTGCGATAGGTCCAGGGCGCCGGGATATGGTGACAGCCGGCCAGCAGGGGCTCATAGGCGGCGCGGAAGTTGGCGTTGCCATTGACCGAGGCACCGCCGAAATGCGTGCCGTGATAGCCCTTTTTCAGGCTGATGTACTTGATCCGCCCGGCCTCGCCCCGGATGCGGTGATACTGACGCGCCAGGCGCAGCGCGGTCTCCACGCTGTCGGACCCGCCAGAAGTGAAAAAGGCGCGGGTCAGTCCATCGGGTTCGAAAAAGGCGCGCAGTTCTTCGGCCAGCTCGATGACCGCGTCATTGGTGGTACCGCGAAACGTGGAATAATAGGGCAGCCGGTCCAGCTGCGTGGCGATGGCGGCTTTTATCGGCTCGCAGGAAAAGCCCAGGTTGACGTTCCACAGTCCGCCCACGGCATCGACCACGCGATGTCCGTCTATATCAGTGATATGCACGCCCTCTGCGCCGGTGATGATGGTCGGCGGGTTGGCCTGCATGTCTCCGGGCGCGGCCATCGGGTGCCAGACGCTGCGGGCGTTGTTGGCCTTCAGGAAATTCTCGTCACGGGGCATGGGGTGATCCTTTCGCGGGGTTTCAGGCGGCGATTCGGTGATGATCCGGGATACGCCCGCCCATGCCCAGTGTCGCCTCGCGCGCGGCGGTGGCAAGGGCCTGCAGGATGCGGGCGCGCAGGGCCGGGGTCAGGCGGGCGGCGGGGCTGGCCACGGCCAGCGCGCCGATGGCGAAGCCGTCGGGGCCGAAAAGCGGCATGGCCAGGCCATAGACCTCGGCCTCGAAGGTCTGATCGGCGCTGGCATAACCGCGCGCGCGGGTCTCGTCCAGGCGGGTGGCCAGGGTCGCGGCATCGGCTGGCGTGGCGGCTGTATGCGCGGCAAGCGGGCGCGCCAGAACGGCCGCGCGCAGGTCCGGGCGGGCAAAGGCGGTATAGGCCAGCCCCGAGGCCGTGGCATGCAGCGGCAGCACCAGCCCGGGTTCGATATAGACCCTGTTCGAGCGCGCGCTTTCCACTACGCCGACAGTGCCCAGTTCGGCGCCGGCGCGCAGGCTGGCATGGGCGGTTTCGCCTGTTTCCTCGGCCAGGCGGGTCAGGATGGGGTTCAGCACGCCGGTGGCGGGAAAGGCCGCCTCGCGCAGCCGCGCCAGCCGCAGAAGCCCCGCGCCCAGACGCCAGTCGCGGCTGCCCGCGTCCTGTTCTACCAGCCCCGCGGCAGCCATGTCCTGCAGCATGCGCAGCACCGTGGCCTTGTCGATGCCCGACAGTCGCGCCAGGGCGCTCAGACCCAGCGCGGGGCGGGTCTCGTCAAAGAAATCCAGCAGTCTCAGGGCCTTTTCGACCGTGCGCACGGCGCCTCCCCCTGCGTGTTCGTATGCGATTGTTGCACGCGCAAGAAAATTGTTGACCGAATCCTTCGCGTGGCGCAAGCTTTTATTGAAACATCGGTGTAAATAGTGAACCAACAGGAGGTCCTTCCCATGCGTTTTTCCCTGCCCGCCCTTGCCGTCGCGCTTGCCCTGCCTGCGGGCGTGGCGCTGGCCGATTACCCGTCCGGCCCGGTGCAATTCGTCGTGCCCTGGCCGCCGGGTGATCTGGAGGATGTGCTGACCCGCATGATCGCCGAGGATTTTCAGGCCGCCCATGGCCAGCCTGCGGCGGTGCTCAACCGCCCCGGCGGTGGTGGCGGCCCCTTTCCCGGCGCGGTCGAGGTGGCGATGGCCCCGGCCGATGGGTCGGTGATCGGTTCTTTCGTGATCGATGTGCCGCTCGTCGGTCCGCATCTTGGCATCCCGCAACTGGACCCCAACCCGTTCGAGCCGGTGGGCATCTTCCTGACCTACCCCTTCATACTGGCCACCGCGGCTGATGCGCCGTTCCAGACGATGACGGAACTGGCCGCGCATGCCGGCGCAAACCCGGTGCTGCTGGGCCATTTCGGCATGGAACTGGCGCCAACGGCGGTCAGCCTGGCGCTGGCGCAGTCGATGGGGTTCGAATGGGCCGATGACGCGGCATTCGACGCGCTGGATTGCAACACGCTGGCCTCGGGCGATGTGGATGTGATCAACACCACGATCCAGCTGGTGCTGCCCTGCCTCGACGATGTGACGATCCTGGCGGCGATCACGCCGGAACGGCTGGCCATGGCGCCGGACGCGCCGACGGTGGCGGAACTGGCCAGTGACCTGACGCTGACCCTGTGGAATGGCCTGTTCGTGCACCGTGACACGCCTGAGGAGGTGCGCGCGGTGATCGCCGAGGTGGCGGAGGCGACGGTTATGAGCGCGCGCGCGCAGGATTTCGCCGCGGATACGGGTGCGCAGGTCTTCTGGATGGGGGCAGAGGCCGCCATGGCCCAGATCGAGGCGGATACGGAAGCCTTCGGTGTCATCGAGGCGATGCTCGAAGACTGACCCCGGCCGCGGGCCGGCGCCCGATGCCCGGCCCGCGCGTTCCCCTGCAACCATCCCGCAAGGCGACGCCATGACCCGCCATACCCCCGCCCCCCGCGCTTTCGACCCGCGCCCGCCCGAGCCGGAGCGTGACAAGGCCATCGCCGAGACCGACAAGGCACTGGCCGAGATCCTGCGCCCGCGCCAGCACCGGGCCGAGGTGGTTTTCGCGCTGGCCTCGTTTGCCATTGCGGTCTGGCTGGCGACGCAATGGTCCGCGCAGACAACCTGGTTCGAGGGGCAGCGCGCCGGGCGACAACCGGGGCTGTGGCCGCTGATCGCCATCATCGGCATGCTGACTTTCGGGGCGGGCGCGCTGATCGCCTGCCTGTTGCGAAACCGACAGGCCGCCGGCGAAAGCGCGCTGCCGGAGGTCGTGCTCTGGGCGCGCACGGCGGAGTATCTGGGCTGGTTCCTGGCCTATGTGCTGATCGTGCCCTGGGCGGGCTACCTGCCGGCCACGCTGATCTTCTGCACGGCGCTGGCCTTCCGGCTGGGCTATCGGGGCGGCATGCTGTGGCTGGCGCCCGTGCTGGGGGTGGCGGTGGTGGTGCTGTTCAAGGGCTTTCTGTCGGTGCGCATTCCCGGCGGGGCGCTTTATGAACTCTTCCCCCGCGCCATCCGCAATTTCCTGGTCCTCTACCTGTGAACCCGCATGCCCCCCTCACCCGGCGCGCGCCCCCACCATCGGGCGGACCAAGGGTTTTGCAGCAAAACCCTTGCAAGGCTTTTGTTTCAAAAGCCTTGGCCCCCGCAGTGGCCAGGCGGTAGCGCATGGATATCCTGCTCGCCGCCCTGGCCACCCTTGCCCGCTGGGACGTGATCGCCGCGCTGCTGGTGGGGTCCATCGGCGGGGTAATGATCGGCGCCATTCCGGGCGTCGGCCCGGCCGTGGCCATCGCCATCCTGCTGCCCGCGACCTTCGGCATGGACCCGCTGGTGGGCCTGACCCTGCTGCTGGGCATCTACGGCTCCTCGCTTTACGGCGGGTCGATCCCGGCGATCCTGATCAACACGCCGGGCACCGCCGTCAACGCCCTGACCACCTATGACGGCTATCCCATGACGCAGGCCGGCCAGGCGCCTCGCGCGCTGGGCCTGGCCTTTGGCGCGTCCTTCGTCGGGGGCATGATCGCGGTGATCGTGCTGATCCTGTTCACGCCCGTCCTGGCCCGCGTCGCGCCCATGTTCGGCTCTCGCGAGATTTTCCTCGCCGCGCTTCTGGGCTGCATCCTGGTCGTTGTCGCGCATCGTGGGCAGGCACTGGCCGCAGGCGCGCTGCTGTTCTTCGGCATCTTCATCCATACCGTGGGGATGGAGGCCAACCGCTACACCATGCGCTTCACCTTCGATCAGCCCTGGCTGACCCAGGGCATCGACCTGATCGTGGTCGTGCTGGGCCTCTTCGCCCTGTCGCAGGCCTTCATCCTGCTGACCGAACCCGAACGCGCGGGCAAGGTGCCGAAACTGCAGGGTTCCGTCGCCCGGTCCTTTCTGGAGGTCTTCCGCTACAAGCGTACCGCCGCCACCGGCGCCGGCTGCGGCACCGTCATGGGCATCATCCCCGGCGTCGGCGAATTCGTCTCGCAGTTCCTGTCCTACACCTTCGCCCGCAGCCGTTCCAAAACGCCCGAGAAATTCGGCCGTGGCGCGCCAGAGGGGCTGGTCGCGTCCGAATCCGCCAACAATTCGGTCCCCCCCGCCGCGATGGTGCCGCTCCTGGCGCTGGGCATCCCGGGCGAGGAGCTGACGGCGATGATGCTGACGGTCTTCTACGTCCATAACGTCATCCCCGGCCCGGCCCTGTTTCAGAACAACATGGATTTCGTGATCGCCCTCTATCTGTGCCTGGCGATCCTGAACATTCTCGCGCTGTTGTTCCTGCTCTCGGCCACGCGGCCGCTGTTGCGCGTCCTTGCCGTGCCCAGCCGGTTTCTGGGCATCGTCATCCTGACGCTCAGCTTCGTCGGCATCTATTCGCTGCGCAATTCGGTGATCGATTGCATGGTGGCGGGCGCCTTCGGTCTGCTGGGCGTGATGCTGAAGCGGTTGAACCTGCCCACCGTGCCGATCATCCTGGGCATCGTGCTGGGCGGGATCATGGAGGAACGGTTGCGCACCTCGCTGCCGCGCATCCGGTCGGCCTGGGACTGGGTGGACCGGCCGGTGTCGCAGATCATCGTGGCGCTTATCGCGCTGGTTCTGGCCCTGCATGTCTGGGGTCTTTGGAAGGAATGGAAGGGAAGACGCCATGGACAAGGCCCGCATTGACGCGCTGGCCACGCAGCCAGTGCCGCCGCAGGGGCTGTTCATCAACGGCCGATGGGAAGAAGGCGCGGCGGTGATGGACGTCACCTCGCCCATCGACGGGCGGGGGCTGACCACGATTGCCGATGCCGACGAGACCGATGTGGACCGGGCGGTGATCGCGGCACGCGACGCCTTCACGCGGGGGCGCTGGTCACGCGCAGCACCCGCCGAACGCAAGAAGGTCATGCACCGCATCGCCGACGCCATCGAGGCGCGCGCGCTGGAACTGGCCGTGCTGGGCGTGCGCGACAACGGCACGGAAATCAGCATGGCGCTGAAGGCCGAACCGGGCAGCGCCGCCGGCACCTTCCGTTACTATGCCGAGGCCATCGACAAGGTCGCGGGCGAGATCGCCCCCACCACGCCCGGCACGCTGGGGCTGGTGCATCGGGAACCCGTGGGCGTCGTTGGCGCCATCGTGCCCTGGAACTTCCCCCTGATGATCGGCGCGTGGAAGATCGCGCCGGCGCTGGCGGCGGGCAATTCGGTGGTGCTGAAACCATCCGAGGTCGCCAGTCTGACCCTGCTGAAGCTCGCCGAGCTCTGCGCCGAGAGCGGCCTGCCGGAGGGCGTGCTGAATGTCGTCACCGGGCAGGGCGCCGTGGCGGGGCAGGCGCTGGGGCTGCATGGGGGCGTCGATGTTCTGGTCTTCACCGGCTCGGGCGGGGTGGGGCGGCGGTTGCTGGAATATTCGGCCCGGTCGAACCTGAAGCGGGTCTATCTGGAACTGGGCGGCAAGTCGCCCAACATCGTCTTTGCCGATGCGCCGGATCTGCGCCAGGCGGCAAAGGTCAGCGCGGCGGGTATCTTCCGCAATTCGGGGCAGGTCTGCGTGGCGGGCTCGCGCCTGCTGGTTCAGCGCGACGTGCACGCGGAATTCACCGCGTATCTCGCCGAGGCCGCGCAGGCCATGCGCGTCGGCAACCCACTGGACCCCGAGACCCAGGCCGGGGCGATTGCTTCCGAGGCGCAACTGGCCCGTGTGCAGGGCTTCGCGGAAACCGCCGCGCAGGAGGGCGCGCGGCTGGTTACCGGCGGGCAACGCATTCTGGCCGAAACGGGCGGCAGCTATTTCGCGCCCACCATCTTCGACCACGTCGCCCCCCACCACCGGCTGGCACGGGAAGAGGTGTTCGGCCCGGTGCTGGCCGTCACGCCGTTTGATACCGAGGAAGAGGCGGTCGCACTGGCCAACGGCACCGATTACGGGTTGGCAGCAGCGGTCTGGACCGGCAACCTGAGCCGCGCGCATCGCATGATCGGCGCCATTCAGGCAGGGGTGGTGCATGTCAACACCTATGGCGGCGCCGATTCCACCGTGCCCCTTGGCGGGCACAAGCAATCCGGCAACGGGCATGACAAATCCCTGCATGCACTGGACAAATACGTGAACCTGAAAACTGCGTGGATACAGCTATGAGTGACCGCACCATCCTTGTCGCCGGCACCTGGGACACCAAGAACGACGAGTTGA
>SKHK01000097.1 GCA_007117005.1 Paracoccaceae bacterium | reverse complement strand
GCGCCTTCATGCAAGCCGAACGCCCCGATGTTGTGATCTTGGCCGCGGCAAAGGTCGGCGGCATTCATGCCAACAACACCTATCCGGCCGATTTCATCTATGAAAACCTGATGATCGAATGCAACGTGATCCATCAGGCCTTTGCCGCCGGGGTCACGCGCCTTTTGCAACTGGGCTCCTCCTGCATCTACCCGCGCGCGGTACCGCAGCCGATGCGCGAGGATGCGCTGCTGACAGGTGTGCTGGAGCCCACGAACGAGCCTTATGCCGTGGCCAAGATCGCAGGCATCAAGCTGTGTGAAAGCTACAACCGCCAGTACGGCACGGATTACCGCTCGGTCATGCCCACGAACCTCTATGGGCCGGGCGACAATTTCCACGCCGAAAACAGCCATGTCCTGCCCGCGCTGATCCGGCGTTTCCATGAGGCCGCGGAACAGGGGCTGGAGGCGGTCACCATCTGGGGCACCGGCACGCCAAGGCGCGAGTTCCTGCATGTCGATGACATGGCAGAGGCCAGCCTGTTCGTGCTGGACCTGCCCAGGGATATCTATGACGCCGAGACCGACCCCATGCTGAGCCATATCAATGTCGGTTCGGGCGAGGATATCGCCATTCTGGATCTCGCGCGCCTGGTCGCCGAGGTGACCGGCTTTCGCGGCCGGATCGACACCGACCCGTCAAAGCCCGACGGCACGATGCGCAAGCTGATGGATGTCAGCCGGCTGGCGCGGATGGGCTGGCGGGCGCGTATCGGCTTGCGCGAGGGGGTCGAGGACGCGTATCGCTGGTATCTTGCCAACCGGGCGGCGGCGCGTGTCTGAGGGCCAGCGCGCGTCCGGGTCTGAGGGCGTGTCCGTGGGCCGGGGCCGGCAGCCGTGACGTTGAAACGAGAAGGGGTCTTGCCATGACGCAGGATATCACGCCGGTCTTGCTGTGCGGCGGTTCGGGCACGCGGCTGTGGCCCCTGTCACGAAAGTCCTATCCGAAACAGTTCGCGCCGATCACGGGGGATACGAGCCTTTTCCAATCCTCCGCCCTGCGGCTGGCGGGGCCGGGTTTTGCGGCGCCCATCGTGGTCACGGGCGGGGATTTCCGCTTCATCGTCACCGAACAGATGGCGGCGGTGGAACTGGCGCCGTCGGCGGTGCTGATCGAACCCGCCGCGCGCAATACCGCGCCCGCCATTCTGGCCGCGGCGCTGGTCCTGGCCGAGGGGGCGCCGGATGCGCTGATGCTGGTCGCGCCCTCGGACCATGTGATCCCGGACGCCGCCCGCTTCCGCGCGGCCGTGCAGGCGGCTGCGCCTGCCGCCCGCGCCGGCCGGCTGGTCACCTTTGGCATCCGCCCGGACCGGGCAGAGACCGGCTATGGCTGGCTGGAACTGTCCCAGCCCCCCGGCGCCGATTTCGCGCCCCAGCCGCAGCCGCTGAAGCGTTTTGTCGAAAAGCCCGATGCCGCCGCAGCGCAGGCGATGCTGGAAAGCGGGCAGTATCTGTGGAATGCCGGCATCTTCCTGTTCTCCGCTTCCAGCCTGATCGATGCGTTTGCCGCGCATGCCCCGGACATGCTGGCGCAGGTGCGCGCTGCCCATCAGGGCGCGGTGCGCGATCTGGGCTTTACCCGGTTGGCGCCGGAACCCTGGGACGGGATCGCCGAGGATTCGATCGATTACGCGGTGATGGAAAAGGCCTCCAACCTGTCGGTGGTGCCTTATGGCGGCGTCTGGTCCGATCTGGGCGGGTGGGAGGCCGTCTGGCGCGATTCCGGGCCTGACGCGGCCGGGGTCGTCACGCACGGTCCGGCCAGCGCGATCGATTGCGAGAATTCTCTGCTGCGCGCCGAGGACCCGCATCAGCAACTGGTCGGTCTGGGCCTGCGCGATATCGTGGCGGTGGCGATGCCCGATGCCGTGCTGGTCGCCCACAAGGACCGCGCGCAGGATGTGAAACTGGCCGTACAGCGGCTGAAGGCCGAGGGCGCGGTCCAGGCAGAGACCCTGCCGCGGGATTACCGGCCCTGGGGGTGGTTTGAAAGTCTGGTGGTGGGCAATCGGTTTCAGGTGAAGCGTATACACGTCCACCCGGGCGCCGCGCTGAGCCTGCAAAGCCATCACCACCGCGCCGAGCACTGGATCGTCGTCGAGGGCACCGCGCGGGTGACAATCGACGACCAGGTGAAGCTGGTGACCGAGAACCAGTCGGTTTTCATTCCGCTGGGCGCCGTGCACCGGATGGAGAACCCGGGCAAGGTGCCGATGGTCCTGATCGAGGTGCAGACCGGCAGCTATCTGGGCGAGGACGACATCATCCGCTACGAGGATGTCTATGCCCGCGGGCAGGGGGCAAAGGGATAGAGCATGGCGCCGAAATTCGGCACATCGGGCCTGCGCGGGCTGGTCAGCGATCTGACGCCTGATCTGGTGGGCCGCCATGTGGCGGCGTTCCTGCACGCCTGCCCGGTGGGCGTGGGGCTGTTCGTGGGGCGTGACCTGAGGGGCAGCTCGCCCCGCATCGCCGCTGACGTGGTGACGGCGGCGCGGGCGCAGGGGGTTGATGTCACCGATTGCGGCGCGGTGCCGACCCCGGCGCTGGCGCTGGCGGCAATGGGGGCGGGGGCGGCGGCGGTCATGGTCACCGGCAGCCATATCCCGGCCGACCGCAACGGGCTGAAATTCTACACCCCCGCGGGCGAGATCACCAAGGATCAGGAGGCCGCCATCCTCGCCGCACTTGGCCCGCATCACGCCCCGGCATCCCGGGCATCTGGGGCATCCGGGGCATCCAGGGCGCTGGGCGCCCTGCATGCCGCCGACCCCGGCCCGGATTTCGTGGCCCGCTACCGCCGCGCCTTCGGCGCGCAGGCCCTGCCGGGCTGGCGCGTGGGCGTCTGGTCGCACAGCGCCGTGGGCCGTGACCTGCTGATCGAAACCTTCGCCGCCCTTGGTGCCACGGTGGTGCAGATCGCCCGCGCCGCGCAGTTCATCCCCGTCGATACCGAGGCCGTCAGCGCCGAGGCCCGCGCCCTGCTGGCCGCGGCGGTGGCCGAGCACCGGCTGGACGCCATCGCCTCGACCGATGGCGACGGCGACCGCCCGCTGCTGGCCGATGCCACGGGCCGGGTCATCCCCGGCGATGTGCTGGGCCAGATCACCGCGCGGTATCTGGGCGCGCGGGTGGTGGTGACGCCTGTCTCCTCCAACACCGGGGTCCAGGCGCTGGGGTTCGACAGCGTGATCCGCACGCGCATCGGCTCGCCCTTCGTGATTGCCGGGATGGAACAGGCGTTGGTCGCCGACCCCGCTGCCCGCGTGGTGGGGTACGAGGCCAATGGCGGGTTCCTGCTGGGCTTTTCGGCAAAGGGCGGCGCCGGCCCCTTGCCGGCCCTGATGACGCGCGACAGCCATCTGCCGCTTCTGGCGCCCATGATCGCGGCCCGTGCAGGGGTGTCAGGGGCGCCGGTGTCCGGGGATGCGGCAGGCGGGCTTGCGGCGCTGGTCGCGCGCCAGCCTGCGCGTTTCACCGCCGCCGACCGGTTGACCGAGGTCGCGCCGGACCGGGCCGCCGCGCTGATCGCGCGGCTGCGCGATGACGCGGGCGCGCGGGATGCGTTCCTGCACCCCTTTGCCGCCGGCGCTGTGCAGGGCGTCGATACCACCGACGGGCTGCGGCTGATGATGGACACGGGCCGGATCGTGCATCTGCGCCCGTCGGGCAACGCGCCGGAACTGCGCTTTTATGCCGAGGCCGAAAGCGCGCGCCTGGCCGAGGCGCTGCTGCAAGCCGGTCTTGTGGCGCTGCGCGACGCGCTGTGAATGTGCGAAAAGCCGGATGTGTCGGCGCCAGGCTGACAGGCGCCAGATTGAACAGGGCTCGTGGCTGGGCTACCATACCGGCCCGCAAGCGTGAGACGATGACATGACCAAGCCGTCAGGGGAAGCGGACAGCCAGCCGCAAGAGCAGGGCAGGGACGGCAACGCCGGCGCGCAGGGTCATGGCGATGGCGAGGGCCGAAACACGTTGTTTCTTGTCCTGGCGGGGCAGGATGACGCACCTGCAGCCGCCCGGCTGAACGCTCTGCTGGAACAGGCCGCGCCTGCGCTTGGCGTGCTGCGTAGCGCGTCGCTGGCCGAGGCGCTGGCCCGGGACGGCAACCACCGCATCCTGGTGCCGGTTCTGATGCCGCTTGATCACATGGTCCGTGACCTGAGCGCCGGCAAGGCGCCGGACGAGTCGCTGGCGACATGGTGCACGGGGGTCGGCGCGCTGCTGGTGCAGTGTCGCCGGGCGCGGCGGCGGATCGTGCTTGTCGATGCCGGGCAGGTATCGCGCGATGCGTTGGACGTTCTGGCCGCTCTGCGTGCTACGCTTGGGCCGGATCTGGGTGAAGCCCGGGCTGAAGATGCCGAAATGGCTGATGCGCTGCCTGATGGCATGGATACGGTGGAGCAGGCTTGTGCCCCTGCGGAGGCGATGGCGGCGATTGCGTC
>SKHK01000298.1 GCA_007117005.1 Paracoccaceae bacterium | reverse complement strand
CGACCCTCCGCTGGGCCATGTCTACACGATGCTGAAGGATCTGGATTCGGTCGGCGATCTGGCGCGGCGCTGCGATGCGCCGGTGCCCTTTACCGCGCTGGCCGCCGAACAGTTCCGCCTGTTGCAGCGCCGCGGCGGGGCGCAGGCGGACGCACTGGAAATCTTCAAGCTCAGCGCCGACACACCGCTATAGCGCCCGCAGCCCGGCCCCCTTGCCCTGCAACCGGCCCGGCCTGCGCCGGCTGGCTGCGGACGGCCGCAGGGCGCCGCATCGCTTACCCGATCGCGTAGAGGTCCAGTAGCACGCGGTCCTTTTCGCGCCCGCCGACGCCCAGAAACAGCGTCCGGTTCACCCAGCCATAGCGCGCGTCGCCCGTTTCCAGCCGGGCCTGCGTGCGCATGGTATAACGTGCAGGGTCCACATCCTCGCCCCGCGCCAGGGCGGCGATCACCGCCTCGGGCCCGTGGCGATAGCCGTAGTTCACCACCTCGATCAGCGCGCCGTCATCGGTTTCCAGCGCATAGCGCGCGTCCAGTTCGGCGGTGCCGTCGGCCCAGATGGTCTGCCAATCGGCGCCCAGATGCAGCAGTCGCCCGTTCAGCCGCGGCCCGCTGGCGCTGCCGCCGATGATGGGGATGATCCGCCTTTGCCCCGCGCGGCCCTGCCCCATCTCGCGGATCGGGGCGAGATCCACGCGCAGCGATGTCACAAGGTCAAGCCGTGGAGCGGGCAGGGGCATGGCAACACCTATCATGCGGATTGCGGGGCAGGGGGTGCAGCATAGCGGCCCGGCGCGCCAACCGCTAGCGCCGCGCCGCGCGCTTGTGTAGAAGGCGCGCCATGACAAATCCCGATCTCGCCCCCGCAGGCAGCCCCCAGATGACCGATCACCCCACCGGCCACCCCACCGATTACCCAGCGGGCCGTCCGACCGTCCGCCTGCGGCCAAAGGCCCAGGCAAGGGCGATTCGCCACGGCTTTCCCTGGGTCTATGCCGATGAACTGGTTACCGACCGGCGCACCAGGGGCCTCGCGCCCGGCACGCTGGCGGTGCTGGAGGATGCCGAGCGGCGCGCGATGGGGTTGGTGACGGTCAATCCCGGCTCGAAGATCATCGCGCGGATGCTGGATACCGACCCCGGCGCGCTGATCGACGCGGGCTGGTTCCGCGCCCGCCTGACCCGCGCGCTGGCCCTGCGCGAGCGGCTTTATACCGCCCCCTTCTACCGGCTGGTGCATGCCGAGGCCGACGGCCTGCCCGGCGTGGTCATCGACCGCTTTGGCGCCGCTGCGGTGATCCAGCCCAACGCCGCCTGGGCAGAAGCGCATCTGGACGCGCTGGTGGCGGCGCTGGTGGCGGTGACGGGCTGCACGACGGTCGTCAAGAATGCCAGCGGCCGCGCCCGCGTGTTGGAGGGGCTGGGCGACGAAACGCAGATCCTGCGCGGCGCGCTGGATGGCCCGGTCGATGTGCCGATGAACGGCGCCACCTACCGCGCCGATCTGACCGGCGGGCAGAAGACGGGCCTGTTCTATGACCAGCGCCCCAATCACGCGCTGGCTGCGCAGCTGGCCGGCGGGGGGGCGGTGCTGGATGTGTTCAGCCATGTCGGCGGCTTTGCGCTGGCGGCGCTGGCCGCCGGGGCCGGCAGCGCCCTGGCCGTCGATGGCTCGGCCTACGCGCTGACGCTGGCCGAGGCGGGGGCGGCAGCATCGGGCCTTGCCGACCGGCTGACCACCCGGCGCGGCGACGCGTTCGAGGTGATGACCGATCTGGCCGGGCAGGGCGCGCGGTTCGATCTGGTGGTCTGCGACCCGCCCGCCTTTGTCCCCAACCGCGCGGCGCTGGAGGCCGGTCTGCGCGCCTATGAACGCGTGGCCCGCCTGGCCGCGCCGCTGGTGGCGCCGGGGGGGTATCTGGTGCTCTGTTCATGCTCGCATGCCGCCGACCTGGGTGCCTTTCGTACGGCCAGCGCGCGCGGCATCGGCCGGGGCGGGCGGGCGGCGCAGTTGATCCACACGGGCTTTGCCGGGCCGGACCATCCACAACTGCCGCAACTGGCCGAAAGCGGCTATCTGAAGGCGCTTTTCTTCCGGCTGGACGGCTGAGCGGCGGCGGCGATGCGCGTGCTGCTGGATACCTGCGTGCTCTACCCGCCGCATCTGCGCAACCTGCTGCTGGACCTGGCCGCGCAAGGGGCGTTCGCGCCGCTGTGGTCGACCGGTATCGCGGCGGAATGGCTGCATCTGGCCTCGCGGCGCGGCCCGGACGGGGTGGCCGGCGCCGATATCGCGCTTTGCCGGATGCGCGCGGCCTTTCCGGGGGGCGAGGTGACAGAGGCCGCCGCGCGCATGGATGCTACGGCGGCGGACCTGCCGGATGCGGGCGATATGCATGTGCTGGCCGCGGCGCTGGCCGGCGGCGCGGCGCTGATCCTGACCGCCAATCTGCGCGATTTCCCGCCCCGCGTGCTGGCCCCGTATGGGCTGCGCGCGCAGTCGCCCGATGATTTCGTTATGGATCACTGGCTGAAAGCGCCCGCCTTGGTCGAGGGCACCGTCACCACGCTATGGCCCGGCCTGTCCGGCCCCACCCTGCGCCGCGCGCTGAAAAAGGCCGGGCTGCCCCGGCTGGGCAAGGCGCTGGGGGCCTGATCGGCCGGGATTGTCAGACTATTCCCCCTCATCCCCTGGCCCGACGGTCAGGAACATTCCGTCGGTCCAGGTCAGCGCCTCGACACAGGGCATATAGCCCGCGCCATCGCAATAGCTGCCATGGCGCGCCAGCAGCAGGATGGGCAGGCCGCGCAGGTCGATCATCTGCCAACCGCGCGCCGAGGTCCGGTAATGGATCACCCCGTCATGTGGCGCGTCCTGCCCGCGCGCCTGCCGCGCCTCCAGCGCCTGAGGCGAAAGGCTCGCGCGCAGGATCACCTCGCCCCGCCGGTATGACGAAACAGGCCCGGCATGCCGGGGCAGTCCCATTCGGTCTGGTCGAAAAGCAGGATCTCGGTGCCGTCCTCGGCCAGGGGCAGGGTATGGAAGCGCTGATCCGGTTCTTGCAGGGGCGCGCCGTCACATGTCGCGCGCATGTCGTCGATCATCGCCTGCACGGGATCGGCCCGCACCCCGCCGGGCTGAAGCAGCGCCAGCCCCGTCATCACGCCCATCAACCACCGCATCGCCAAACGCCCCCCGTAAAAGCCACCATCGCTGCCAACGCTATCGAATCAGCGCCAGCACATCCCTGAAGCGCGGATGATCGGCGCTTTCCAGCCATTCGAACAGCACCATTTCGGCGCTGACCACCTGCGTACCGGCCCGCGCCAGCCGGTCCAGCGCCAGCGCCTTGCTGGCCGCGCGACGCGAGCCCACGGCATCGGCCACCACCGCAACCGCCGCGCCGCGCGCCATCAGCCCCAGCGCGGTCTGCAACACACAGACATGCGCCTCGCAGCCCATCAGCACCGCGCTGCCCCCGGGCGGCAGGGCACGCAGAAAGGCAGGCTCGCGGCAGGCGTCGAAATGCATCTTGGCGATGGCACCCTGCGGCTGCAGCCCGGGCAGGGTGGTGCCCAGGCCCGCGGGGTTCTGTTCGGTAAAGACCACCGGCACATCCAGAAGACGCGCGCCGGTGATCAGGCGCTGCGCCTCGGCCACCACGCCCTCGGCGTCGTGGATGGCGCCCATCATCCGTGCCTGCAGGTCTATCGCCAAAAGCGTGGCGCCGCTGCGCGAAAGGGTCGTCATCGGAATATCCCGCTGCCGCGCGGCCTTGTGCCCCGCCATGGCCGACCCTAGCATCGATTGCGTGGCCAGGGGCCAGATTTTCCGCCGTGTGATGACGCCAGAAAGGACCGCCATGCCCGACCAGCCCGATCAGCCCCGCCCCGACCGGCCCGACTGGCCCGGCTTTGCCCGCCACGCCGCCCGCGTCGCCGATTGGGGCGCGCGCTATCATCAGACGCTGTCCGACCGGCCGGTGCGCGCGCCACTGACCCCCGGCGCCACCCGCGCGCTGCTGCCCGCCCGGCCGCCAGAGACCGGCGCGCCGATGGACGCGATCCTGGACGATCTGGACCGCGTGGTGATGCCCGGCATGACCCACTGGCAGCACCCGCGGTTCTTTGCCTATTTCCCGGCCAATGCCACGCCGCCGTCGATGCTGGCCGATTTCGTGGCCGCAATCATCGCGCCGCAATGCATGCTGTGGCAGACCGCGCCCGCGGCGACCGAGATGGAAGAGGTGATGATCGACTGGCTGCGCCAGGCGCTGGCCTTGCCCGAGGGATGGCGCGGGGTGATCCAGGACAGCGCCTCCTCGGCGACGCTGGCGGCGGTGCTGGCGATGCGCGAGCGCGCGCTGAACTGGGCCGGCAATGCGCAGGGCCTGAGCGGGCAGCCCCGGCTGCGGATCTATGCCAGCCGGGCCGCGCATAGCTCGGTCGAGCGGGCGGCGCGGGTGGCGGGGCTGGGCTCGGACAATCTGGTGGCGCTGCCGCAGACCGGGACGCTGCGCGGCGTCGACCCGGACGCCCGTGCGCTGCATCTGGGTGAGGACGAGGGAGAGGGGAAGCTCCAGGTCGTCGAGGAGCGGG
>SKHK01000192.1 GCA_007117005.1 Paracoccaceae bacterium | reverse complement strand
TGCGGATGGCGGTTGTCCATCCGGTCCTGGCGGCGGAAGGTGGCGGTGACGGGCAGGTCGAACGCCTCGGCAAAGCGCGCCAGATCCTGCGCCGCCTGCGCCGACCAGACCGAGCCGCCGGCCACCACCAGCGGGCGCTTTGCCCGGCACAGCATTTCCAGCACCGCGTCGATCTGTTCGCCGCAGACCGAGGCCGGGGCGGCGCCCGGCGCGGGGATGTCCGGCACATCGGCCTGCGCCGAGAGCATGTTTTCCGGAAGCGCTAGCACCACCGGGCCGGGGCGGCCGGATTGCGCCTGATGAAAGGCGCGGCTGACATATTCGGGGATGCGATCTGTCTGGTCGATCTCTGACGCCCATTTCGCCAGCGGCGTGAAGAAGGCGCGGTAATCGACCTCCTGAAACGCTTCGCGGTCGCGGTGGGTGTTGTCGATCTGGCCAACGAACATGACCAGCGGGGTCGAATCCTGCCGCGCGACATGGATGCCGGCAGACGCATTGGTCGCCCCGGGCCCGCGGGTGACGAAGACCACGCCGGGCTGGCCGGTGAGTTTCGCATGCGCCTCGGCCATCATGCAGGCGCCGCCCTCATGCCGGCAGACGATGTTCTGGATGCCGCTTTCATGCAGCCCGTCCAGTGCGGCAAGGAAGCTTTCGCCGGGAACGGAGAAGACGCGTTTCACGCCATGGATTTTCAGTTGATCGACCAGTATCTGCCCGCCGTGCCGCATGGGATGCCCCTTTTTCCGTGCCGGGGGAAGGTGGCGCAAAGCCATGGCGGGTTCAAGGGCGCAGCGGGCAGTCAGCGGCGCCCGCGCAGCATGTCGGTCAGGCGGATGGTGGGGTCGCCGGTCAGGATGGCGCGGTAGATCACCAGCGATTCCAGCACCCGCTGCACATAGTTACGGGTTTCCTGAAACGGGATGCGTTCGGCCCATTCGACGGGATCGATGGCGGGGTCGCGCGGGTCGCCGAATTCGGTGATCCAGCGGCGCGGACGGCCGGGGCCGGCGTTATAGGCCGCGGCGATCAGCGGCAGCGCGCCGTCGAACTGTTCGGCCATCTGCGCCAGATAGCCCGCACCCAGCAGCGCGTTGAATGCCGGATCCGTGGTCAGGCGCGCAGCGTCAAAGGGTACGCCCAGCCGGCGGGCGGTCAATTCTCCGGTCGAGGGCAGCACCTGCAAGAGCCCGCGCGCATCGGCATGGCTGACCACCGCCGGGTCGAATTCGCTTTCGCGGCGGGCGATGGCCATGACCAGATCGGCAGGCGCGGGCAGGTCCATGGCCTCCAGCCCGGTCAGGGGGAAATTGGCACGCGCAAGCACCACGCCGGATTGCACGGCGATCTTGGCGATATTGACGGCGTAATTCGGCTCGCCCCGGTCCAGCCACAGATCGGCCAGCGCGCCCAGCGCGACCTCGTCATCGCCCAGCGCATGGGCCAGATGCATGACGAAGCGCCGCGCCTCGTGCCACTGGCCGGCGGCATGCAGCAGGGTGGCGGCCTCCAGCAGGTCATTATCGGCCAGCGCGGTGTCCTGCCAGGGCGGGAAATCCGGCGGGTTCATCAGGCTGTCGTCCAGAGGCATGCCCAGCGCCTCGGCCGCCAGAAGGCCGTAAAAGGCGGTCTGGTGTTCTGCTGCGCGGCGCAGCGCCTCGGTCGCCGCGTCCTGATTGCCCAGGGCCTGATGGGCCTGCGCCTCCCACCAGGCGCCGCGGGACAGGCTGATCGGGCTGGACACCCGCTCGCCCAGCACGGCGAAATGGGCCAGCGCGCGGGCAGGATCGTCCAGCCCGCGCAGGGCGATATGGCCGGCCAGCCATTCCAGCAGGATAAAGCGCAGCCCGTCATCCAGCCCGTGATTGCTGGCAAGGTCATAGGCCAGACGATGCTGGCCGTCGTTGTTGGCGCGCCGGACCAGCCGCTCGCGTGCCACCGCCCAGGCCTGCGGGCGGCCCAGACTGTCCGGCCGGCGCGAGCGTTCGGCCAGCAACTCGGCCGCGCCGTCCAGATTGCCCGCCCGCATGCGCCAGTTGAACCGATCAAAGGCCAGGCCCGGGTCATCGGCCAGGGTGGCGGGCACGGCCTCGATCAACGCGGTAACCCCTTCGGCGCGCGCCTGCAGGGCCAGCCGCGCGCGGGCCAGAGCGGCATGGCCGGCGGGCACACGCGTCAGCATGCGGGTGGCATCGGCCGCGGCGCCCTGCCACAGCATCTCGTCCAGGCGGGCGATGTGCAGGTCCTGCAGAGCATCGGCGTGGCGGGCCAGAAGGGCGGCTTCCTGCGGCTGGGTCAGCGGCGTGTCCTGCCACAGCGCACGGGCCAGGTCACGCGCGCGGTCGGTCTGGTCCTGCGTGGCCAGCGCGGCGATCAGCGCAAGCGTGCCATCCGGCGAGACGGGCACGCGGTTCTCGAACCAGGCCAGTACCACACCGGCGGGCGCGTCGGCCATCAGCGCCTCGCCCTGCCGGGCGATCTGCGCGGCAAGGGGCCAGTGGTCATGCGTGTCCAGGAAATCGGCATAGTGCTGCAGTGTTTCGCTGTCGCCGGCACGCATGGATTGCCAAAGCGCCAGGCGCAGGCCCATCGGGTCGGTGATCGCGCTGAGACGGCGGATCGCCTGAGCGTCCTGCGCCGAAAGGGCCCGCGTCAAGGCGCCGATGGCCCCGGCGGCGCGCGGTGGCGGGGCGGTGGTGGCAGTGCGCGTGGCGGCTGCGGGCATCGTGGCGGCAACGGGCGCGGTCACGGGTTCCGTGCCCTGCGGCCTGGGCGCGGGGAACAGGGAGCGCGCGGGCGGCGTGGCGGCAAGGGTCTGTGCCTGGGCAACCGGCGCGCCCTGCAGCGCGGCAGCGGCCAACGCGATAACCAATACTGCCAGACGAGGGGTCATGCTTCTGCCTTGATCAGCGCCGGGGAAAGGTTTAACCGCCAGCCTGTCGGGCGCAACACATATTGCGGCCAGGTCACGCAGTTGGCAGGAAGCCACCCGGTTGAGGCTGCCATGCCCCCGGAAACGGCCCGCGCCAAAGGGAGATCGCTTCATGCTGAAAGGCTCACTGCCGGCGCTGATCACGCCGTTTCAGGATGGTCAGGTCGATTTCGCCACGCTGGAGGCGCTGGTGGAATGGCACATTGCAGAGGGGAGCACCGGGCTGGTGCCGGTTGGCACCACCGGCGAAAGCCCCACGCTCAGCCATGAGGAACATGAGCAGGTCATCGAGGTGGTGGTGCGCGCCGCTGCCGGGCGGGTGCCGGTGGTTGCGGGGGCGGGGTCGAACAACACGGTCGAGGCCGCTCGTTTCATGCGCCATGCCGGCGACGTCGGCGCGGATGCCGCGCTGGTGGTCACGCCCTATTACAACAAGCCCACCCAGGGCGGGCTGCTGGCGCATTTCCGCGCCCTGCACGACGCCAGCGACCTGCCCATCGTGATCTACAACATTCCCGGCCGGTCGGCGGTGGACATGACGGTAGAAACGATGGCCGAACTGGCGCAACTGCCGCGGATCATCGGGGTGAAGGACGCGACCGGCAGGATCGAGCGGGTCAGCCAGCAGCGCGCGGCCTGCGGGGCGGATTTCATCCAGCTGTCAGGAGAGGATGCAACGGCGTTGGGCTTCAATGCGCATGGCGGGGTGGGCTGCATTTCGGTCACCGCGAATGTCGCGCCGCGGCTGTGCGCCGCGTTCCAGGCCGCCACGCTGGCCGGCGACTATGCCGCGGCGCTGGGCTTTCAGGACCGGCTGATGCCCCTGCACGAGGCCCTGTTCATCGAGCCTGGCGTTGCCGGGGCGAAATACGCGCTGTCGCGTCTGGGGCGGTGCCGGGAGGATGTGCGCCTGCCGCTGGTGCCGCTGGGCGATGATACCCGCGCGGCAATCGATGCCGCCATGCGCCATGCCGGGTTGCTGGACTGATCAGTCTTCCGGTGAATCGTTTCGGGCATCGCGGACGCTGGCAGACCGCGCGACCCTTGGAAACCCGCGCCTGCGGTGACGGCATGGGCCCAGTTGTTCAGGGCCCGTCGTTCAGGGTGGGTTTTCTGCGGGCCGGGTTTTCTGCGGGCATTCACATGGACAGGCCCGGCAACTCCCAGATCCGTGCCAACGACCGGTCGCCGATGCGCACCAGTCGTTCCCACACCGCCTGATAGGCCACAGCATCGCCACGCGTGGAGACCACACGCAGGTCACGGGCCACGCGGGCCAGGCTGGTCAGGCCCAGTTCGGCCGAAAGCTGCGATACCCGCTGCGCATCCGGCGCCACCTTCTCATAGGCGCCGGCACGGTGACATGCATCGATCCTGCCCAACCGGTCAGAGATCTCTTCCACACGGTTGGCAACGAAGGCCTCTGCCCGGGCCGCGCCCCGCCGGCGCACCAAGTCGGCCAACCAATCGGAATCCATCAAGATCCGTTCGGCTTGGCTCATCTGTGCAACAATTCCCACGTCAGCCCCCATGTCTGCTCACTCGCGCCCGTTCTCGGCGGCAAGTACGAATATTTCGTTCCGACACCTTTCCCCCTGCGCCAGGAAGAGCGGGACGCCCGGCAGACGCCACGCCTGAAGGCCACGAGCATCGCATTTCGCGACCGG
>SKHK01000001.1 GCA_007117005.1 Paracoccaceae bacterium | reverse complement strand
CCGCCCGCTGGCGCGGGGGTGGCCGGCCAGCGCGTGGCCGGCCTCCAGCACCGCCGGCAGCGGCACGTTGCGGATGGGGCCGGCGCCGAAGATATCGCCCGCGCCATATTCGGCGGCCAGCGCCAGATAGCCCTGCGCGGCCAGGATCGCGGCGAAACGGTGCGACCAGCCCGCCTGCGGCCCCTCGGCCCCGTGCAGCAGCACCACGCCGGGCAGGGCGTCGCCCGTGGCGGGGCCGTAGAGCGCGCCATGCGTGCCGAATTGCTGCAGGCTGAGACCCGCCATCACGCTGCGTCCAGCCCGCGGGCCTGACGGATCAGCGCCAGAACATCGCGCGCGGCCTGCGGGATATTGGTGCCGGGCCCGAAAATCGCCTTCACGCCCCGGTCATAGAGATACTGATAATCCTGCTGCGGGATCACGCCGCCGCAGATCACCAGAATATCGCCCGCGCCCGCGTCCTTCAGCGCCTGCACCAGCTTTGGCGCCAGTGTCTTGTGCCCTGCGGCCTGGCTGGAAATGCCGATCACATGCACATCGTTGTCGATGGCATCCTGCGCGGCCTCCTCCGGCGTCTGGAAAAGCGGGCCGACATCCACGTCAAAGCCGATATCGGCAAAGGCGGTGGCGATGACCTTGGCGCCGCGGTCATGCCCGTCCTGGCCCATCTTGACCACCAGCATGCGCGGGCGGCGGCCCTCGGCCTCGGCAAAGCCTTCGACATCGCGCTGGATGGCGGCGAAATCGTCGTCGCCCTCATAGGCCGCGCCATAGACGCCGGCCAGCGTCTTCACCTCGGCCCGGTGGCGGCCAAAGACCTTTTCCATCGCCATGCTGATCTCTCCCACAGTTGCGCGTGCTCGCGCGGCCTCGACCGCGGCTTCCAGCAGATTGCCGCCCTCGCGCGCGCGGCGCTCGACCTCGGCCAGGGCCGCGTCACAGGCGGCAGGGTCGCGGCTGGCGCGGACACTCTCCAGCCGGGCGATCTGGCTGTCGCGGACCTTGGCGTTGTCGATCTCCAGAATGTCGATCGGGTCTTCCTTGTCCTTGCGATACTTGTTGACGCCGACGATCACATCCTCGCCCCGGTCGATCAGCGCCTGACGGCGCGCCGCGCTCTCCTCGATCCGCAGCTTGGGCATGCCAGAGGCCACGGCCTTGGTCATGCCGCCCATTTCTTCAACTTCCTCGATCAGTTTCCACGCGGCCTCGGCCATGTCGGCTGTCAGTTTTTCAACATAGTAACTGCCAGCCAGCGGATCGACGACCTTGGTCACGCCGGTCTCTTCCTGAAGGATAAGCTGAGTGTTGCGCGCGATGCGGGCGCTGAAATCGGTGGGCAGGGCGATGGCTTCGTCCAGTGCGTTGGTGTGCAGCGACTGCGTGCCGCCCAGCACGGCCGACAGCGCCTCATAGGCTGTGCGCACAACGTTGTTATAGGGGTCCTGTTCGGCCAGGCTGACGCCCGAGGTCTGGCAATGCGTGCGCAGCATCAGGCTGCCGGGTTTCTTCGGATTGAATTCCGACATGATGCGATGCCACAACAGCCGCGCAGCGCGCAGCTTGGCGGCCTCCATGAAGAAATTCATGCCGATGGCGAAGAAAAACGACAGCCGCCCGGCAAAGGCGTCCACATCCATGCCCCGCGCGATGGCCGCACGCACATATTCGCGCCCGTCGGCAAGCGTGAAGGCAAGCTCCTGCACCAGATCCGCGCCGGCCTCCTGCATGTGGTAGCCGGAGATGGAGATGGAGTTGAAGCGCGGCGTCTCGGCGGCGGTGTATTCGATGATATCGGCCACGATGCGCATGCTGGCCTCTGGCGGGTAGACATAGGTGTTGCGCACCATGAATTCCTTCAGGATGTCGTTCTGGATGGTGCCCGAAAGCAGCTTCCGGTCGACGCCCTGTTCCTCGCCGGTGACGATGAAATTGGCCAGAATGGGGATCACGGCGCCGTTCATGGTCATGGAAACGCTGACTTTTTCCAACGGGATGCCGTCGAACAGGATTTTCGTATCCTCGACCGAATCGATCGCCACGCCGGCCTTGCCCACGTCGCCCAGCACGCGCTCGTGGTCGCTGTCATAGCCGCGATGGGTTGCCAGGTCGAAAGCGACCGAAACGCCCTGTTGCCCGGCGGCCAGTGCGCGGCGGTAAAAGGCGTTCGATTCCTCGGCGGTGGAAAAGCCCGCATATTGCCGGATCGTCCAGGGCCGGCCGGCGTACATGGTGGCGCGCGGGCCGCGGGTGAAGGGGGCGATGCCGGGCAGGCTGTCCAGATGGTTCAGGCCCGCCAGATCGTCGGCGGTATAAAGCGGCTTGACGGGGATGCCTTCCAGCGTCTGCCAGGTCAGGCTTTCGGGGTCGCGGCCCTTGAGTTCCTTTTCGGCAAGCGCCTGCCAGTCGGCAAGCGTGGCGGGGCGGCCGGTGGTGTCATTGCTCATGGGCTGGGTCCTTCGTGCTGTGCGGCGCGGCGGCGGGTGCGCGGCAAAATGGCGGGCGGTCTGGTGTTTTCGGGGGCGGGCTGCCTATATCTAAGGGAGTGACACCAAAGCGAATGCCGATGATGCCAAGCACCCCTGCCTTTTTCCTGTCCCTGACGCTTGCCTGCCTGCTGGTTCTGAACCCCGCGCTGGCGACCGAGGTTCTGCCGGAAACCGCCGCCGACGTGGCCGAGGGAGAGGTGGCCGAGGCCGAGACGCCCGAGGGGCTGCGAATCATCGACGCGGCCGGGGTGGACCCGGCGGATTTCATCTGGGAATGGCGCATCCTGGCGGTGATGGCGGACACGCCCAACGATCCCGCCTTTATCCGGCAGATGCGCGATATCGCCGACCGGGCGGGCGACTTGCATGAGCGTGATGTGTTAGTGATCACTGATACCGACCGCAATTCCGGCAGCGCGCTGCGGCAGATGCTGCGCCCGCGGGGGTTCATGCTGGCGATCATCGACAAGGATGGCGAAGTCAAGCAGCGCCGCCCGGCGCCACGATCGGTGCGCGAGATCAACGCGGGGATCGACCGCTTTCCGCTGCGGCGGCAGGAGATGCTGGAGCGCGCGCCCTCTGGCCGGGACTGAGCGGCCGGCCGGGGCAGGGGGGCGCTGCCCCCCGTCCGCTGCGCGGACTTCCCCCGGAGTATTTCCGGCAAAATGAAGGGGCGCGGTGGGTGGAATGCCGCCCTGGTCACTCGAACTCCATGATCACATCATCCACGGCCAGGCTGCCGCCGATATCGGCGTTGATCTTCTTCACGACGCCCTTTCGTTCGGCGCGCAGGATGTTCTCCATCTTCATCGCTTCCACGGTGCAAAGCGCCTGACCCTCGAACACCTCGTCGCCCTCGGCCACCGAGAGTTTGACCATCAGCCCCGGCATCGGGCAAAGCAGCAGCTTCGAGGTGTCGGGCGGCTGCTTTTCCGGCATGAGCGCGGCCAGCGCGGCCTGGCGGGGCGAGAAGGCGTGCACCTTCAGATCGGCGCCGCGCAGGCGGATACGGTAGCCGCCGGTGATGCGGCCCACCTTCAGCACCATCGGTTCGCCATCGATCAGAAGCCGTGCCAGCCGCTGGCCCGGCACCCAGTCCGATTCCACCCGCATGCTGGCGCCATCGGCAAACTCCACCGTGGCGCCGCCCTTGTCGGCTCGAACATGCAGCGCGAATTCGGCGCCCTGCGCGCGCACGACCCAGTCGTCGCCGACCTTGCGTTCATGGTTGTCCATCCGGCCGGAAACCCGGGTGCGGCGAATTTCGGCCACGCGGTTCATCGCCGCCGCCGCCGCCGCCACCCGGCGCAGTGTGCAATCGGGCAGGGTAACGCCCTGGAATCCCTCGGGGTATTCCTCGGCGATGAAGGCGGTTGTGATGGCGCCCTCGGTAAAGCGCGGATGCTCCATCACCGCCGAGCAGAAGGGCAGGTTGTGGCCGATCCCTTCGACCTCGAACGTGTCCAGCGCCAGGCGCATCTCCTCGATCGCCGCGGCGCGGGTGGCGCCCCAGCTGCACAGCTTGGCGATCATCGGGTCGTAATACATGCTGATCTCGCCGCCCTCGTAGACGCCGGTATCGTTGCGCACGATGCCGCCACCCGGGGTCGGCCCTTCTGCCGGCGGCCGGTAGCGGGTCAGCCGGCCGATGGAGGGCAGGAAGTTGCGATAGGGGTCCTCGGCGTAAAGCCGGCTTTCCATCGCCCAGCCGTCGATGCTCAGGTCTCTCTGTGCAAAGGGCAGTTTTTCACCGGCCGCCACGCAGATCATCTGTTCCACCAGATCGACCCCGGTGATCAGTTCGGTCACGGGGTGTTCCACCTGCAGGCGGGTGTTCATTTCCAGGAAATAAAAATTGCGCTCGCCATCGACGATGAATTCCACCGTGCCGGCGCTGGTATAGCCCACCGCGCGGGCCAGCGCGCAGGCCTGTTCGCCCATCGCCGCGCGCGTGGCGTCGTCCAGAAAGGGCGAGGGCGCTTCCTCGATGACCTTCTGGTTGCGGCGCTGGATGGAGCATTCGCGCTCGAACAGATGGACGGTGTTGCCGTGGCTGTCGGCCAGCACCTGGATCTCGATATGGCGCGGCTGCGTCACGAATTTCTCGATGAAGATGCGGTCGTCGCCGAAACTGGCCGCGGCCTCGTTCTTCGAGCTTTCGAACCCCTCGCGTGCCTCCTCGTCGTTCCAGGCGATGCGCATGCCCTTGCCGCCGCCGCCGGCACTGGCCTTGATCATTACCGGATAGCCGATTTCGCCGGCGATTTTCACCGCCTCGTCAGCGTCGGCGATCAGGCCCATGTAGCCGGGAACGGTATTCACGCCGGCCTCGGCGGCCAGCTTCTTCGAGGTGATCTTGTCGCCCATCGCCTCGATCGCGCCCGAGGGCGGGCCGATGAAGGCCACGCCCGCAGCCTCCAGCGCCTGGGCGAATTTCATGTTCTCGGACAGGAAGCCATAGCCCGGATGCACCGCCTGCGCGCCGGTCTGGCGGATGGCGTCCATCACCTTGTCGATCACGATATACGATTGGTTGGCGGGCGCGGGCCCGATATGCACCGCCTCATCGGCTATCTGCACATGCAGCGCGTTGCGGTCGGCGTCGGAATAGACCGCCACGGTCTTGATGCCCATCTTGCGCGCCGTCTTGATAACGCGGCAGGCGATCTCGCCGCGGTTGGCGATCAGGATCTTGTCGAACATGAAATTCCCCCCTGGGCCGTGGCCCGATGCAGAACGACCGAAAGCCACGCCGGCCCGGGCAAGGGCTGGCATGGCGAAAGATGGATGGGGCGGCGTGCCCTAGTAGTGGCAGGCGCCGCGGTTGAAGTGGCAGTAGAGCATGTTGCCGGCGATTCCGGTCGCCGCGCCCAGCAGCGGATCGCCGCCCAGCAGCAACGATCCCGCCGCCCCCGCACCGCCGCCGATAAGCGCCTGTTCGCCCAGGTTGTTGCCGCAACCTGCCAAAAGCCCGGCCACAAGGCCAAGCGCCAAGATCTTGCGTGACATGTCTGCTCCCGACTTGCCTCTGATGTCCGGCTCTGACGGCCGATACCTGCAAGATATGCCACAAATCCAACCTTCAAGACCAGTCCCCTTCTTCATTCGGGGTGGTTTCGTCGTCCTCATTGGCAAAAATCTGCGGAAAGCCCAGTCGGGCGGCTTTCGGGTCGATGCGCAGGAGCGCGTCATAGCTGGTGGGGTCGAACGGGTCTTCGGCGGGCAGGACTTCGCGCCCGAAGAGCCAGGACAGCCGGCCTGCATCAAGATTGCCACGCTCGAAGGGCTGGTCGCCGAAATGGTCCCACAGTGCGGCCATGAAGGCCGTGTCGGCGCGCCGGTCGGCCGGGCGCCGGTCGGCATGGCGTTTGCGCGCGATCAGCGGGCTGGCGCCGGCCTTGTTGGCACGGCGGATGGTGAACTGGAAATCGGTGCCGGGCAGACGCCCGGGAAAGCCGCGATGCTTCAGCATGTCGCCCCCGCGCTGCGGCCGCCTGAAAGCGGGGGGACATGCCCGGCCCTGTTGCGGGCCGGGCATGCTGTTGCCGTGCCGCGGTTAGCGGTACTTGCCGCGATGCACCGGCTCGGGCTCCACCGGCTCGACCGGCATGATGACCGGTTCGGGTTCAGCGCGGTGGTGATGGCACGCGGCCAGCACGGGCAGGGCAAGGAGGGCGACGAACGCCACTCGGATCGTTGAAGACATGGTCTGCTCCAGGTCGTTACAGGTTTCGGCCTTGACCGGCGCATTGGCGCCGTTGAAGCGCAGCCTTTCGGGGCCACGCCATTTACGATCTTATGACGAATTCGGGCGAAATACCAGCATCGTGATGCAGGATTTACCGCGAGCGGCCGCGAAACAGGCGATTCTGCGCTGTTGATGACACAGGGAAAGCCCATCTCAGAAGGCCCCCCAGGCGCAATCACGGCCGTCCAGATCGAAGCCCTCGAAGACCTGGGTGACCGCGGGGTCGTCATGGCCAAAGGCCACCGGCGCCGTTGCCAGCGACAGCACCACCTGCCCCCAGCCGGGTTGCAGGGCGCGGGTCAGGGGCGCGGCGAAGGCGTCGCACAGGGCCATCAGATCATCCTCCAGCAGGGCGGGTGCATCCAGCGCGGCGGGCAGGTCAGGGGCGATGAAGCGGAAGCGCGCGATGCGGTCGTCTTCATCCCAGATAATGTCCTGCAGGCTGGCGCTCAGGCCGGATGGCAGGGTCATGATGTCCCCCGCGTCCCCCGCGCGCGCCAGGCCGCCCACTGACAGGGCAAGCCAGGCCGCGGCCGATGCCGCCAGCAGGGCAGGATGACGGTATGCGCGGGGCATCGGGGGATCACAGCGGGATGTTGTCGTGCTTCTTCCAGGGGTTGGTCAGCTTCTTGTTGCGCAGGGACGCAAAAGCCCGGCACACCCGCTTTCGGGTCGACTGGGGCATGATCACCTCGTCGATGAAGCCCTTTTCGGCGGCCACGAACGGGTTGGCGAAGCGGCCCTCGTAATCCTTCGTGCGCGCGGCGATCTTGTCGGCATCGCCCAGTTCGGACCGATAGAGGATTTCCACGGCCCCCTTGGCGCCCATCACCGCCACCTCGGCCGTCGGCCAGGCATAGTTGAAGTCACCCCGCAGGTGCTTTGAGCTCATCACCACATAGGCGCCGCCATAGGTCTTTCTGGTCAGCACCGTGACCTTCGGCACCGTCGCCTCGCCATAGGCGAACAGCAGTTTCGCGCCGTGCTTGATGATGCCGTCATATTCCTGGCCCGTGCCCGGCAGGAAGCCCGGCACATCGACGAAGGTCAGGATGGGAATTTCGAACGCATCGCAGAAGCGCACGAAGCGCGCGGCCTTGCGGCTGGCATCGATGTCCAGGCAGCCGGCCAGCACCATCGGCTGGTTGGCCACCACGCCGACCGTGCGCCCCTCCAGCCGGATAAAGCCGGTGATGATGTTCTTGGCGAAATCGGCCTGGATCTCGTAGAAATCGCCCTCGTCACCGACCTTCTGGATCAGTTCCTTCATGTCATAGGGCGTGTTCGGATTGTCGGGCACCAGCGTGTCCAGGCTGGGTTCCAGCCGGTCCGGCGCGTCGAAGAAGGGGCGCACCGGGGGTTTGGCCTGGTTGTTCAGCGGCAGATAGTCGACCAGGCGCCGGACCTCGATCAGCGCCTCGACATCGTTTTCGAACGCCCCGTCGGCAACGCTGGATTTGCGCGTATGGGTGCTGGCGCCGCCCAGCTCTTCGGCGGTGACGACCTCGTTGGTGACGGTCTTCACCACATCGGGGCCGGTGACGAACATGTAGGACGAATCGCGCACCATGAAGATGAAGTCGGTCATCGCCGGGCTGTAGACCGCGCCGCCCGCGCAGGGGCCCATGATGACGCTGATCTGCGGGATCACGCCGCTGGCCAGAATGTTGCGCTGAAAGACCTCGCCATAGGCGGCAAGGCTGGCCACGCCCTCCTGGATGCGCGCGCCGCCGGAATCGTTCAGGCCGATCACCGGGGCGCCGTTCTGGATGGCCATGTCCATGATCTTGCAGATCTTGGCGGCATGGGTTTCGCTGACCGAGCCGCCCATCACGGTGAAATCCTGGCTGAACACATAGACCTGCCGGCCGTTGATGGTGCCCCAGCCGGTGATCACCCCGTCGCCATAGGGCCGTTCCTTCTGCATGTCGAAATCGATGCAGCGATGCGCGACGAAAGTGTCGAATTCCTCGAAGCTGCCCTCGTCCAGCAGCAGTTCCACCCGTTCGCGCGCGGTCAGCTTGCCCTTGGCGTGCTGGGCGTCGATGCGGCGCTGGCCGCCACCCAGGCGGGCCTGTTCGCGGCGGCTTTCCAGTTCCTGCAAGATATCCTTCATCGCGCCCTCCCTTGGTTGCCGGCGGTTATAGCGGTTGCGGGCGGCGAGGGAAGAAGATTTCGGTAAATTTGCAAACTATGGAAGGGCGGCGTAGTGCAAAATGAAAATCTGCAAATCCAATGCCTGCCCGGCCGGGTTACGCAATGGCATGCGCCAGCCGGAACACGCGGCGCTATGGACTTCCCCGCGGGACGAAACTACACCTGTTAAGCATGAGCTTTCCGCAGACGCGGTTCCTGGACCGCACCACCCCGCCGCATATCGCCACGTTGATCCTTCTGGCCGGGACCTCGGCCATGGCGATGAATGTCTTTCTGCCGTCGCTGCCCAGCATGGCGGTGCATTTCGACGTGGACTACGCCGTGATGCAGCTTTCGGTTTCCGGCTATCTGGCGGCCAGCGCGATGCTGCAGGTCATCATCGGGCCCCTGTCTGACCGGTTCGGGCGCCGGGCGCTGATCCTGTGGTCCATCGCGCTGTTCATCGCCGCGACCATCGGCACGCTTCTGGCCCCCACGGCGGAAAGCTTTCTGGTCTGCCGCATCGCGCAGGCGGTCATCGCCACGGGCATGGTGCTCAGCCGCGCCATCGCCCGTGACATGGTGGACGAGGCCGACGCCGCCTCGATCATCGGCTATGTCACCATGGGCATGTCGGTGGCGCCGATGCTGGGCCCCGTGCTGGGCGGCGCGCTGGAAGAACTGGTGGGCTGGCAGGGCAGTTTCGTGCTGATGCTGGTCATGGGGCTGGCGATGCTGGCGCTGGTCTGGGCCGATCTGGGCGAGACCGCGACCGCCAGATCCACCAGCCTGGCTCAGCAATTCCGCCAGTATCCGGAGCTTTTCGCCTCGCCCCGCTTCTGGGGCTATGTCGTGACCTCGGGTACCGGGGCGGGGGTGTTCTTTGCCTATCTGGGCGGCGCGCCTTTTGTGGGGATCGACCATTTCGGGCTCAGCCCCACGTTGCTGGGCGCCTATTTCGGCACCACGGCGGTGGGCTACGGCTTTGGCAACTTCCTGTCCGGGCGCTATTCGGTGCGGCTGGGCATAAACCGGATGATGATCACGGGCTCTGCCATGTCCTTCGGCGCGCTTGTCCTTCTGGCGCTGCTGACGCTGGCGGGTCTCAGCACGGTCACGGTGTTCTTCGGCCTGTTCGTGGTGGTGGGCATCGGCAACGGGGTGATGCTGCCCAACACCACCGCCGGCATGCTGTCGGTGCGCCCGCATCTGGCCGGCACGGCCTCGGGCATCGGGCAGGCGTTCATGATCGGGCTGGGGGCGGTGTTGTCGGCGGTGGCGGGGGCGGTGCTGGTGCCCGGCGCGGGGCCCTGGCCGTTGCTGATCATCATGCTGTGCAGCGCAACCGCCTCGGTCCTGTCGGCGCTTTACGTCATCGCGCGGGCGCGGCGCGTGGCGGCCTGACGCCCGGGGCGCGGGCGCTTACCGCTTGGCAGGCGCGGTTTGCAAATCTAGGATGCCGCGTTGCAAACAGGGGGGGCAAACAGGGGGGGCGCGATGGTCCAGAAAATCTATGCCGGGGCGAAACTGCGTGAGATCCGCACCCGTCTGGCCCTGACGCAGCGCGAATTCGCTGCCCGGTTGGGCGTGTCGCTGCCCTATCTGAACCAGATGGAGAACAACAACCGCCCGGTATCGACCACCGTGGTGCTGGCGCTGGCGCGCGAATTCGGCACCGATGTCACCGAACTGGCCCGCGGCGATGGCGAGCGTGTGGTCTCTGACCTGCGCGAGGCGCTGGCCGATCCGGTCTTTCCCACCCCGGCGCCGACCCAGGCCGATCTGCGCCTGGTTGCGGCCAATGCGCCGCTGGTCGCGCAGGCGCTCCTGGCGCTGCACCGGGCTTACCGGCAAAGCCATGAGCGTCTCGCCTCTCTGGACGAGGCGCTGGGGCGCGAGGACCGCACCCTGCGCCCTTCGCCCTGGGAAGAGGTGCGCGACTTCTTCCACTATTGCGACAACTACATCGACGCAGTGGACCGCGCCGCGGAACATGTCACGCGCGACACGCAAGGCGGGGCCGATATCGACCGCCGGATCGCCGAGCAGTTTCAAAAGCTGGGGATAGACTTGCAGTTTTCCGACCTGTCCCCGGCACGATTGTTCGATCGTGACAGCGCAACGCTCACTTTATCAACCCGGCTGACACCCGCCACCCGCCGTTTTCAGGCCCTGCACCAGCTTGCCCTGCTGACCCGCGCCGACCTGCTGGAGGCCACGCTGGACCTGGCGCGCTTTCAATCCGAAGAGGCGCGCGCGATCGCCAGGATCGGGCTGGCCAACTATTTCGCCGGGGCCGCGTTGATGCCCTATGGCGCCTTTCTGGCTACCGCGCAGGAAACCCGGCATGACCTGGAGGAACTGGCCGCCCGCTTCGGCGCCTCGATCGAACAGGTGGCGCATCGGCTTTCCACCCTGCAGCGGCCGGGGGCAAAGGGGGTGCCGTTCTTTTTCGTGCGGGTCGATCAGGCCGGCACCATCACCAAGCGCCATTCCGCCACGCGGCTGCAATTCGCCCGTTATGGCGGCGCCTGCCCGCTCTGGAACGTCCATCGCGCGTTCGAGACCCCGGGCCGGTTCCTGCGCCAACTGGCCGAGACGCCGGACGGGGTGCGCTATTTCTGCCTGGCGCGCGACGTGTCCAAACCCGGCGGGTCCTTTCGGGCGCCGGTACGGCGCTACGCCATCGGGCTGGGGTGCGAGATCCGGCACGCCGGCGCGCTGACCTATGCCGATGACATGGATCTGAGCAATCCACGCGGGTTCGAACCCATCGGCATTTCCTGCCGTATCTGCGCACGGCGGGACTGCCACCAGCGATCGGTGCCGCCGCTGGAACAGGCGCTGCGCGTCGATCCGGACCGGCGCGACCTGCTGCCCTATGCCATAGAGGGGGCGCCACGCTGACCGGGGCGTGTTACAGACGCGGCGCATGGTGCAGGATCACCGGCACCACCAGGTCTTCCTCGTCGCTCAGATGCCGGTCCAGAAACCCGCCGAATGCGGTCAGCCGTTCCTCCAGCTGCGCGGCCTGATCGCGCGCGGGGGCGCCGGTCGATAGCGGGCGCAGCGTGTCGTTGAAGGCGCCGGTCAGGGCCTGAAGTTCGGCATCCAGCGTGTGGTGATCGGCGTCCAGCAGGGCGAAACCGCGTTCCAGCCGCGGCTCTGCCTGCGCCAGAACCGGGAAGTAATGGTGATCCTCGATCTGGTGATGCCCGTGCAACTGCTGGATCAGAAACCCGCCCAGCCTGTGGGCCTGCTGCGCAAAGGCCAGCGGCTCTGAAAGGCCGGACAGATAGGCGCGCGCCTCTTGCTGCAGTTTTTCCTGCAGATCACGGAACATCAGATGGCGTTCCAGCCAAAAGCGGGTCAGGCCGTCGAAATTGCCGTGGCTTTCCCAGCCCTCGCGCGGATAGTCGGCCAGCAGGACGCGCAGCGCGTCGGGCAAGGCCTTGCGGCTGTGCAGTGTGTCGGCGTGTCCGGACATGGAGGCTCCTGCGGCGATGCAAGGGGACGGCGATGAAGGAGCATAGTGTGTCCCTGGTGCCGCCGGCAGGCAATACGGTGCACAGAGCCTGTGCGGTCCCGCACCCGCCGGGTCGGCCTAACGACGCGCGCGCCGCCAGCCCGCCGCCTGCGCCTCGGCCTCGGAACAGAACCAGCGCTGGCCCTGGTCGGTGCGCACCACCACGCGGTCGTAGAATTGCTGCCCGGGCAGGTGATAGATGCGCCCGTTGGCCGAGATGTTGCCCTTGATGACGCAATCGGGCGAGGGGGGCTGGCTGGCCGTTGCCGTGGCCGGTTGCGGCGACGCCCCGCCGGGGGTGCAGAACCCGGCCAGCGGCGGGGTCTCGCCCGCATGGATGCCCACGCGCCGGGCGATCGCCTGCTCCTCCAGCGCCATGTAGCCGCGCGAATGGGCGTGGCGTTCGGCATAGCGGGGGCAGGCGCGCGCGATGCCCCGTTCCACCAGCAGTGCGCCCAGGTCCTGCCCGTCCAGATTGCAGCGCGCGACCACGCGGTTGTAGCTGCGTTCGCCCAGGTCATGGCAGGTCAACCGCCCGCCGGCCAGCAGCGCGCGCAAAGCGTCCGTCGCCCGGTCCCCGCAGGAGAACCCCCCTCCATCGGCGCCGATGCAGCGGTCCGAGACCTCTGGCGCGTCCACGCCCTGCAGCCGGATGCGCGCCCCGCCAAGGACGAAAGTGTCGCCGTCTATCACCCGCAGCCCGCCCTGCAACATGCCGGCCGACGCCAGCGCAAGGCCTGGTAGCGAGAGCGTCAGAATGAGGGAAAAGAGGGAACAAATCCTTAACATGACCGCAAGATGCGGTCAGTCCGGGCATCGGGCAAGCAAAATCTTAACTTTTCGTTAACCTTAGTTAACGCTGTTTCGACGCCGACACGGTTCTATCGCTGCGCCGCCCGCCAGTTGGGGTTCACCCAGGGTTGCAGATTGGCGCGGGGCGGGGGTTGGCGTTCCAGGATATGATCGGCGATCTTTTCGCCCACCATGATGGAGGGCGCGTTCAGATTGCCGTTGGTGATGCGCGGGAAGATCGAACTGTCGGCCACCCGCAACCCCTTTACGCCGATTACCCGGCCCTGTGGATCGACCACCGCCATCGGGTCAGACGCTTGCCCCATCCGCGCCGTGCCGCAGGGGTGATAGGCGCTTTCCACATGGTCCCGGATGAAATCGTCCAGCGCGGCCTCGTCCTGCGCCTGCGTCCCCGGCTGCAATTCCCGTGCCACGAAGGGTTCCATCGCCGGCTGGGCCATGACCTCGCGCGTCAGGCGGATGCAGCGGCGGAAGTCGTCCCAGTCGTCCGGGTGGGACATGTAGTTGAAGCGGATCAGCGGGTTGTCGGCCGGATCGGCCGAGCGCAGCCGCACATGACCCCGGCTTTTCGACCGCATCGGCCCGACATGGACCTGAAAGCCGTGCCCCTCGGCCACCGCCTGGCCGTCATAGCGCACGGCGATGGGCAGGAAATGATACTGGATGTCAGGGTAATCCACGCCGGCGCGCGAGCGGATGAAGGCGCAAGCCTCGAACTGGTTCGACGCGCCCGGCCCGGTGCCGGTGAACAGCCACCGCGCCCCCACCCAGGCCTTGCCCGGCAGGTTCCAGTAACGATACAGCGTTACCGGCTGGCGGCTGGCGTATTGCAGATACAACTCCAGATGGTCCTGCAGATTGGCGCCCACGCCGGGCCGGTCGGCCAGCACCGCGATCCCGTGCTCGGCCAGATGGCCGGCCGGGCCGATGCCGGAAAGCATCAGCAGTTTCGGGGTGTTCAGGGAAGAGGCCGCCAGCACCACCTCGCGCCGCGCGCGGATCACCCGGCCATCGGTCAGCGCCACGCCCTCGGCCCAGCCACCCGAAAACACCACCCGCGCCGCCAGCCCCCGCACCAGCCGCACCCGGCCCGTGGCCTGCGCGGGTTTCAGATAGGCTTTCGCTGCCGACCAGCGCGTGCCGCGCCAGATGGTGGCCTCCATCGCGCCGAAGCCTTCCTGCTGGGCGCCGTTATAGTCGCGCGTCAGCGGATAGCCCGCCTGCCCGCCGGCCTGGATGAAGGCGTCGAAAAGCGGGTTGTCGCGCGGCCCGCGCGAGACATGCAGCGGGCCGTCCGTGCCGCGCCAGCCGCCGCCCGTGGGGCCGTTGGGGGGGATGCCGGCGGTGGACTCTGCGGCCTCCGCATCCTCGGCCCCGTGCCAGTTTTCCATGCGCCGGAAATAGGGCAGCACATCGGCAAAGGCCCAGCCATCGGCGCCCTGTTCGGCCCAGTGGTCATAATCGTGCGCATGGCCGCGCACATAGGCCATGCCGTTGATGCTGGATGAACCGCCCACCACCTTGCCGCGCGGGCAGGCCAGCACGCGGCCGCCCAGATGGGGTTCGGGTTCCGTCTGCATGCCCCAGTCATAGCGGGACATGTTCATCGGATAGGACAGCGCGCCGGGCATCTGGATGAAGGGGCCGGCATCCGTGCCGCCATATTCCACCACGATCACTGAATGACCGGCCTCGGCCAGTCGATACGCCACGGTCGAGCCGCCAGAGCCCGCACCGACCACCACGAAATCCGCTTCCATCGTCATTGCGCGCCTCTCGCTCAGTAGGGTGCATCCACCGGGCCCATGCCCACATGCACCGTCTTGACTTGCGTGTAGTATTCAACCGCCGCGCGGCCGTTCTCGCGGCCCACGCCGGATTGCTTGACCCCGCCAAAGGGCATTTCCACCGGCGTCAGGTTGTAGCTGTTGATCCAGCAGGTGCCGGCCTGCAGCCCCGCCACCACGCGGTGCGCGCGGGTCATGTCAGCGGTGAAAACCCCGGCGGCGAGGCCGAATTCGGTGGCATTGGCGCGCGCGATGACCTCTTCCTCGGTGTCGAAATCCAGCACCGCCATGACCGGGCCGAAGATTTCCTCGCGCGCGATCACCATGTCGTCGGCGACATCGGCAAAGACGGTGGGCTGCACGAAACAGCCCGGCCCGTTCAGCCGCGCGCCCCCCGTCACCAGCCGCGCCCCCTCGGCCCGGCCCTGTTCGATATAGCCCATGACCTTTTCCATCTGCGCCGCGCTCACCAGCGGGCCCATCTGGGTGGCCTCGTCCATCGGGTCGCCCATGGTGATGGCCTCGGTGCGTTCCTTCAGCCGGTCCAGGAACCGGTCCCGGATGCCGCGCTGCACGAAGACCCGGGTGCCGTTGGAACAGATCTGGCCGGAGGAATAGAAGTTGCCCAGCATCGCGCCGCCGATGGCATCCTCGATGCTGGCATCGTCGAAGACGATCAGCGGCGACTTGCCGCCAAGCTCCATGGTCACATGGCGGATGCCCTCGGCCGCCTTGGCATAGACCTTGCGCCCCGTGGGCACGGAGCCCGTCAGCGAGACCTTGGCCACCCGCGCATCCCCTGCCAGCGCCGCCCCCACCGCGCCGCGGCCCTGCAGGACGTTGAACAGGCCCGCGGGCAGGCCCGCTTCGGTCAGGATTTCAGCGAGTTTCAGGGCCGAAAGCGGCGTGGTCTCTGACGGCTTGAACACCATCGCATTGCCGAAAGCCAGTGCCGGCGCGGCCTTCCAGCAGGCGATCTGGATGGGATAGTTCCAGGCGCCAAGGCCCGCGCAAACCCCCAGCGGCTCGCGGATGGTATAAGCGAAATCGGTGCCCAGGGGGATGCTCTCTCCCGTCACCGTGGGGGCCAGCCCGCCGAAATATTCCAGCGCATCGGCGCCGGATGCGGCATCGGCGACCAGCGTTTCCTGCAAGGGCTTGCCGGTGTCCAGGCTTTCCAGCACCGACAGGTCACGGTTGCGTTCGCGGATCAGATCGGCCGCGCGGCGCAGGATGCGCCCGCGCTCCACCGGCTTCAGGGCCGCCCATTCGGCCTGCGCCCGCGTGGCGGCGTCCAGCGCACGGTCGATCAGCGCGGGCGTCGCCTCATGCAGCTTTGCGATGACGGAACCATCACCGGGATGCACCACCTCGATCACCGCGCCGGCGGGATCGTCCACATAGGCGCCATCGATATAATGGCTGGCCTGGGGCTGGGCCTGCAGCATGGCTGAGTTCCTTGTCATTCGCCGCGAGGGAAGCGCTGGGT
>SKHK01000208.1 GCA_007117005.1 Paracoccaceae bacterium | reverse complement strand
TGGCGATCCGCGTGCCGGCCACATCGACCCCGGCTTCCAGCCGGCGGAACATATCGGCGATGGTGGACAGCACCACCACCCCCACCACCGCCCCACCCAGGCTGCGCATGCCGCCAACGACCAGCATCGCCAGCGTCAGGAAGGTCAGGTTCAGGTAAAAGGCATTGACCGACACGGTGCCCATGAAATGCACCTGCATCACCCCGCCCAGACCCACCACCATGCCCGAGATCACAAAGGGCACCAGCCGGTTCCAGTAAAGCGAGATGCCGGCGGCCTGGGCCGCGACCTCGTCATCGCGGGCGGCGCGGGCGGTCAGGCCCCAGGGCGAAATCTGGTAGAGATAGGCCACCAGGATCGCCAGCACTGCGCCGCCCAGGCCCAGCCACAGCGTCACCACCGTGGGGATGCCCACGATCGACGCGCGGCCCATCGTCACGCTGTCCCAGTTGGCATAGACGGCGTGAAAGATGAACAGCGCCGCCAGCGTGGAGATCGACGCAGCCAGGCCCGAAAGCCGCATCAGCACCAGCCCGATGATCAGCGCCGCCAGCCCCGCCGCGGCCACCGATGCCAGCACCGCCAGCCCCACCGGATAGGTTTCCAGCCGCAGGAAATCCGGCAGGCCGGTCATGGTGATCGGCTTCATCATCGCGCAGCAGGTCATCCAGGTGGTGACATAGGCCGCGATCCCGGCAAAGCCGATATGCCCGAAGGATACGATGCCGGTATTGCCGATGAAGATGTAAAGCCCCACCACGATGACGATCTTGATCAGCGCCTCGGTCATGGTGCGGCGCAAAAGTACCGAGCCGTAAAGATCGGCCAGCACCACTGCCAGCAACAGCGGCACCACCAGCACCAGCACCGGCCAGGCCCGCGCCAGAAACGCCATCACGGGGCTGTTTGCGGTTTCCTTGCCCATCACACCCGCTCCCGCGCTGCGCCGATCACGATCAACCCCTTGGGCCGGACCAGCAGGATGACGATCACCAGGCCAAAGACGAAGGCATCGCGGAACGGGCGCAGCCCCTCTGGCAGATAGGATTGCAGCAGCACGCTGGCGACGCCGACCAGAAACCCGCCCAGCGCCGCCCCGGCCAGCGAGCCCATGCCGCCGATCACCGTGGCGAAGAAGGCAAAGATCACCGGCATCAGCCCCATGCGGATGCTCAGCGTGCCGGTTTGCACCACCAGCAGCAGCGACACCACCGCCCCCAGCACCCCGCTGATGACAAAGGCCACGGCGATCACCCGGTTCGCCGGCACGCCCAGAAGCCGCGCCATCTGGAAATTCTCGGCCGCAGCCCGCATCTGGATGCCCAGCGGCGTGCGCTTAAGAAACAGCACCAGTGCGATCAGCAGCGCCGCGGTGACCGCCATGGTGACCACCTGGATGCCGGGCACGCGCAGGCCCATTATGTCGATCGGCGTGGTCAGCGCCTGCCCGATCCCCACCGATTTCGGCCGACCGGTGTGGATGAGCATGACCAGATGCTGCAGGAAGTAGCTGACCGCAAAGGAAGAGATCAGCAGCGTCGCCGGGTCGGAATCGCGCAGGGGCCGAAAGGCCGCGCGTTCGGTCGCCAGCGCCAGCAGAACGACCACCAGCATGATCCCCGCCACCATCAGCGCTACCGGCAAGGCGCCGATCAGCAGCGCCGGCGTCAGGCTGGCCGTGGGCACGACCAGCGCATAGGCGCCGATGGTGATATAGTCGCCCTGGGCGAAATTGATCAGCCGCATGACGCCAAAGACCAGCCCGATGGCCAGCGCCACCAGCGCCAGCAGGCTGCCCAGCGCCACCGCATCGATCATCACCTGAAGGAAATTTCGCATCGCGTTCCCGTCTTCCCCTGTCGTTTCCGCCGCGCCGGGCGGGCGGTCAGATCACCAGATCGGTTGCTTCGGCCTTTTCGCCCAGATAGGCGCGGCGCACGGCCGGGTCGGCCTGCACCTCGGCCGGGGTGTCCTCGGCCAGGCTGCGCCCGCCGTCCAGCACATGGATGCGCTGGCACACCCCCATGATCACGGTCATGTTGTGTTCGATAAGCAAGACGCCGCAGTCGAAGCGTTCGGGCAGCGCGCTGATCACCGCCATCAGGCGGGCGCATTCGGTCTCGTTCATGCCAGAGGCGGGTTCGTCCAGCAGCGCAAAGGCCGGGCGCATGGCCATGGCGCGGGCGATGCTGATGCGCCGCTCGTCGCCATAGGACAGCCCGTCGCAGGTCAGCCCGGCGATCGGCGCGCAGCCGATCCAGTCCAGAATGTCATCGGCCCCGTCCTGTGCCTCACGCCGGGTCAGCCCCGCGCCCAGCCCTGCAACCACCAGGTTCTCGCGCACCGTCAGGTCCCGAAACAGCCGCGCGGCCTGAAAGCTGCGGGCGATGCCGGCGCGGGCATGGTCGCGCGCCTTCATCCCCGTCAGTGGCCGGTCGTCCAGCAGCACGCGGCCGGCGCTGGGCGCCTGAAAGCCGGTCAGCACATTGACCAGCGTCGTCTTGCCCGCGCCATTGGGACCGATCAGCCCCATCACCTGCCCGCGCTGCAGGCTCAGGCTGACGCGGGTCAGCGCCTTGATGCCGCCGAATGCCACGTCAACGCCCTGGGCGTGCAGGCTTTCGGGCCGGGGGGCGGCGGTGGCGGGCATGGCGGTGTCTCCGGCAGGGGGAAGAGGCCGCCCACGCATATTGGCGGGCGGCCCGGCTGGTGGTTACTGACCCACGCGGAACAGCAGTTGCATGTCCGGGATCAGTTCCGGGCGGCTGATCTCGACCGCGCGGAAAGAGCCGTCGCGCACGGTCATCATCAGATACGGCCGGTTGAGCAGGATGTGCAGCTGGTCGGTATAGGTGGAAGGCCCGGCCAGGAACTGCTCGTCGGTGAAGCCCTGCATGGCGGCGGCCACCGCCGGTGCATCGGTGCTTTCGGCGCGGGTGACGGCCAGTTCATAGGCCTCGATCATGCTGTAGCCGTTGATGACATAGGAAGAGCCCGGCATCTCGCCGAAACGTTCCTCGAAGCCGGCGAGGAATTCGTGGATCTCTTCCCTGGGATCGTCGCCGTAGAGCGAGAAGAAGCCCGGCACCCAGAAATCGGCCAGCCCCGGCACGGCGTCCAGCCAGAAATTGTCCACCATCGCGGTGCAGCCCAGGATCGGCATGTCCAGGCCCGCCGCCCGGATCTGGCGGATGGCCGAGCCGCCACCGGGCAGGACCGAGCACATGTAAAGCGCCTCTGGCTGCGGGTCCAGCGCGCGAATGCGGGTGATCTGCGCCGCGATCGAGGCATCGTCATTCATGAAGGTGTCGCGGCCAAGGATGGTGTCCTCGTCCCGGTCCTGCAGCCAGGCCGCGCGGAACCCCGCCACGGCCGAGCGGTGGTATTCCAGCAGCAGGTCCTCCAGAATGTAGACCGTGCCGATCCCCATCTCGCGCGTGGCGTATTCGGCCATGGCGATGCCCTCGGTCTGGCCCGAGTTGTTGGCGGTAAAGGTGAAGGGGCCGACACCCTGCAGCCCCATCTTGGGGTCGCCGGCGCACAGGCTGATGTTCATGATCCCCGCCGCGCTGGCCGCCAGCGCCGCCGGCGCGCCCATGTCATAGTCGCAGGACACCACCAGCAGGTCGACGCCCTCGGCCACCATCTGCTGGCCGACCGTGGCGGCAAGCTGCTGGTCGGTGCGGGTGTCCATCACCCGGTATTCGATCTGCCGGCCCAGAAGCCCGCCCTCGGCGTTGATCTGGTCGATGCGCATGATCGCGCCGCGAAAAGGTTCGGCGTCATAGGCTGCCATCCAGCCGGATTGGGCAATGGCAAAGCCGATGCGGATGGGATCTTCATCCGCCATGGCCGGGCCGGCCAGCGCCAGCGCCGTCAGCGAGGCCGAGGCGGCAAGCGCCAGGCGGGTGGGGGTTTTCGGTCTGGTCATGGTGTTTATCCCTGTCTGTGGATGGTGGGTTGCGGCCTGTCGGGCGCCTGCCACCGCTGCGGGGGCTTTGGCGCGGGTACTGCCCGGGGGACGGTCCTGCCCGTAGTCGTGATGCCTGTGAACGGGGTGGCGCGCGGCTCAGGCATCGGCCTGGCCCGCATAGCCGAAATACGCCTCTTCCATCGCATCGCCGGTGGCCAGCGCGGCGGCGGTATCGCTGAGCACCACCCTGCCGCCGCGCAGCACATGCACGCGCGTGGCCAGATCCAGCACCCGCGCGGTGGACTGTTCCACCACCAGTAGCGTCAGCCCGTCGGCGTTCAGCGCCTTCAGGCTGGCATAGACCTGATCGATAACCAGCGGCGCCAGCCCCAGCGAGGGCTCGTCGATCATCAAAAGCCGCGGGCGTTGCAACAGCGCGCGGGCGATGGCCAGTTGCTGCTGCTCGCCGCCAGACAGGTTGCCGGCGATCCCGCCGAAGCGATCGCGCAGGATGGGAAACAGGTCCATCACGCGGTCCAGATCGGCCTTTGCCGCGGCCTTGTCGCGGCGGATCATCATGCCCACGGCCAGGTTTTCCTGCACCGTCAGCGTGCGAAAGATATGCCGCCCCTCCGGCACCAGCGCCAGCCCGCCGCGGCACAGCCGTTCCGGCGCGCCGCCATTGATGGGCCGGCCCTGAAACGCCACCTGGCCCGCGGCCGGCCGCAGCAGCCCGGCAAGCGTTTTCAGCAGCGTCGATTTGCCCGCGCCGTTGGGGCCGACGACAAATACGGCCTCGCCCTCGGCCACGCTGATGGTCACCTCGTCCAGCGCGGTCAGCTTGCCGTAACGCACGGTCAGGTCGGTGATATCCAGCATGACCCGCGCTACCCCTGACCGATCTCGGCGATCAGCGCATCGGTGGTGATCTGTCGGCAATAGCCCTTGATCGTGCGCAGCGAATTCTCTTGGCGTTCCGGCGTGATCGTGGCGCAGGCATCGGTGACCAGCGTCACCAGATAGCCCAGATCACAGGCATCGCGCACCGCCGATTCCACGCATTGATCGGTCAACAGCCCGGCCAGCACCAGTTGCTTCACCCCCAGATTGCGCAGGATATAGTCGATATGGGTGGAAACGAAGACCGAGGACGAGGATTTGGGCAAGACGATCTCGTCCTCGCCCGGGGCGATCTCGTCGATCACCTTGCCATCCCAGGACCCGCGCGGGACGTTGAAGCCAGTGACCTTGTAATCCAGGCTGCGGTCGCGCCCGTCCAGCGTCAGGCTTTCGATGGTGGTATACATCACTTCGATCCCGGCGCGGCGGAACGCGGCCTGCAGGCGCTGCATCGTGGGGATCGTGCTGGCCTCCAACTGCCGGAAGAAGGCGCCGTATTTCGCCTCGATTTCCTCTGGCGTGTGGCCGGCGAATTCGCCCCCCTCGCGCCGGACGGAAAAGTTCTGCACATCGATGAACAGCAGTGCCGACACCGCCGGCACCAGCGGGACGTCGCGCGTCAGGGCGCTGGCGGCGGTGGCAAAGGGATCGGCGGTTGTAGGGGCGGCGGCGGGGGTCGTCATGGCGTCACTTCCTCAAGGGTTTGCAGGGCCTGTCCCAGTGCGTTGGCCAGCAGGTCGGCCCAGCGCTGCTGCCCGGCGGCGTCCGCGATCTGGTCATTGCGGATCTCGACCAGCGCATGCAGCAGCCCGCGCGGCTCGGCATGGATGGGGACGGCGTAATCGGTGGCGTCGCTGCAGCGATAGGGCGCGTTCTCGGCCACCGTCAGGGCGGGATGCGCGGCGCGCACGGCGTTCGCCAGCGCCCGACCCAGCCGCGCGTCGCGGTTGTGCAGAAGGCCCAGTTCCATCGGCCGGTACTCGCCCCTGGTGGCCAGGCGCGGGGTAAAGCTGTGAATGGTCAGGAACACGGTGTCCGGACGATGCGCGCGCGCGTCCAGCACGGCGGCGACGGCGTCATGGAACGGGGCCAGGATGGCGTCATGGCGGGCCTGGCGGTCTGCCGGGGTCAGGTCGGCATTGGCGGGCACCGGCGTGCCATCGGCCAGTGCCGGGATCAGGTCCGGCGCGTGCATCTGGCGGTTGCAGTCGATCACCAGCCGGCTGTAGCGCTGCATCACCAGCGGCGCATCCAGCCGGGCCGAGAGCGCGCGCGCCACACCCGCCGCGCCGATATCCCAGGCGATATGGCGGTCGAATTCGGCCACAGGCAGACCCAGGTCGCCCAGTGGCGTCGGCACCAACCGCCCGGCATGTTCGCAGATCAGCACCACGCGGCCTCGCCCGTCAGGGTTTACCAGTTCCGCCGGGTGCGGATCGCCCGACGCCAGCACCGCCTGCGGTGTTTTTGTTCCCGGATCATCCGGCATCACGCCTGTCTCCTGCACCACGCAACCTGCCGCCCCGGCTGTTCGATGCCAAAGTGTTGGGCGGTCCCTGTAACAGGAAGAAACAATCTTACCGCCGTCAAGCTTTTTTGTTTTTTTGGTTTGATTTTTTCATTTGCTGCTGTTTTCATCGGCATCGAAAGGGGCTGATTGTTCCAGCTCTGGGGGTGATTGATGAAGGCGCGGGCATGAAGGCGTGGGCATGACGGTGCGCGAGCGGCTCAACGACCAGATCGCGCATCTGACCACCAGCGAGCGCAAGCTGGCCGGCGTCCTGCTGGCCGACTACCCCTATGCCGGGCTGTTGCCGATCCAGGAGCTGGCGGGCAGCGCGCATGTCAGCGCGGCCTCGGCCACGCGTTTCGTCACCAAGCTGGGTTTCGCCGGCTATCAGGAGTTCCAGCGCAGCCTGATCGGCGAGTTGCAAAAGCGCGACCTGTCCCCGCGCGAGTTGAAGCTGACCGAAGTGCCGCCCCCAGAGGGCGCGCCCTTCTTTCAGGACTATGCCCACCGGATGACCCGCACGCTGTCGATGCTGGCCCAGGCCGTGCCCGATGCGCAGGTCGAGATGGTGGCGGCGCTGCTGGCCGATCCGTCGCGGCAGATCTTCCTGCGCGGCGGGCGCATCACAGACACGCTGGCGCGGCTCTTGTCGGTGCATCTGCGCCAGATCAGGGACAAGGTGCATCATCTGCCCGACGACCCCGAGGCATGGCCCGATGCGCTGCTCAGGATGCGCCGGCAGGATGTGGTGGTGCTGTTCGACCTGCGCCGCTATGACCCGCGTCTGGCGCTGCTGGCCGAGCGGATCGCGGCGGAACGGCAATCGACCATCGTGCTGATCTCCGACACCTGGCTGTCGCCGATCGCCGCGCAGGCCACGCATGCCTTTCCCCTGCCCATCGACCTGGGCACGGCCTGGGATACGCATGTCAGCCTGGTCACGCTGATCGAGGCGCTGATCGTCCGCGTGTCAGAGGCCGACTGGACCGCCACCAGCCGCCGGCTGAAGGCCTGGGACCGGCTGCGCGCCGGCATCGACCCGGCCCCGACCCTGCCCGCCGATACCGCCAGAAAAGGACCCCCCCATGAGTGACCGGCCCATCAATGACAGCCCCATCACCGAAGACATCGTCTATGCCTGCACATGCGATTTCGCGGGCAAGACGCGGGGCAAGGGCTTTCCCGCGCGGGATCTGGAAAAGCGCGTCCATCGCGGCATCGGCTGGGCGCCGACGAATACGCAGATCACCTGTTTCGACGCCATCGCGCCAAGTCCTTTCGGCGCGCTGGGCGACCGGGTGCTGATCCCGGACCCGGCCACCCGCGTGACCCTGCGCGCCCTGGATCAGGGCCTTGCCGAGGATTTCGTGCTGGGCGATCTGTACGATACCGACGGCCAGCCCTGGGCGCTGTGCCCGCGCGGGATCCTCAAGGCGGCGCTGGCGCGGCTGGAACGGGTGGCGGGGCTGTCGCTGGTGGCCAGTTTCGAACATGAGTTCCAGTTCCGCGATTGCGGAATGGGGCCGGGTACGGGCTATGCCCTGCAGGGTTTTCGCCCGCACCGGGTCTTTGCCGAACGGCTGGTGGGGGCGATGCGCGCCGCCGGGCTGGAGCCGGACACGATCATGAAGGAATACGGTGCCGACCAGTTCGAGGTCACGATGGACCCCGCGCCGGGCCTTGCCGCCGCAGACCGCGCGGTGATCCTGCGCCAGCTTGTCCATGCCGTGGCCGAAAGCTGCGGGCAGGCGGCGACCTTTACCCCGCTGCAGGACCCGGCCGGAATCGGCAACGGGGTGCATGTGCATTTCAGCTTTCGCGATGCCGCCGGCGCCCCGGCGACCTATGACCCGCAGGGCACGCACCGGCTCAGCGCGGCGGCGGCGTCCTTTGCGGCGGGCGTGCTGGCCCATGTCGATGCGATCATGGCGCTGATGGCGCCCAGCGTGGTCTCTTACGGCCGCCTGACGCCCCATCGCTGGAGTGCGGCGTTCAACAATCTGGGCGTGCAGGACCGCGAGGCGAGCTTGCGCATCTGCCCGGTCTCTGCCCTGTCGGACATCGACACCGCGCGCCAGTTCAACCTGGAATTCCGCGCCGCCGACGCCACTGCCAGCCCCTATCTGCAGCTTGCCGCCCTGGTCCATGCTGGCTGTCAGGGCATCGAGGACGGGTTGAGTGCGCCCCAGGCCACCGAGGAAGACCTGGCCGACCTGAGCCCCGAGGCCCTTGCCGCCCGCGGGCTGCGCCGCCTGCCCACCAGCCTGCCACAGGCGCTGGCGCTGTTTGCCGACAGCGCGCTGGTGAAGGACTGGTTCGGCGCGGAATTCGTGACCGTCTACCGCCTGCACAAACAGGGCGAGATCGACCACGTGGCCGACATGACCCCGGCCGAGATGCACCGCGCCTATGCGATGGTGTACTGAGGGGAGGAGGCCCAGCGCCACGGCGTCTGCGCCCGGGCCGTGCCCGCGCCGGCGCGCTTTCAGACCCGCGCGCCGGAAACCGTATCTTACGAGATCCGGTTGAGTGGCTCGGGCCACATGCACAATGGTGAAGAACGGGCTTTGGAAAGCCCGTTCGCACGCGCCTTCGAAGGCGCGTTACCCCGCCCCCCGCGCCTGCTGAAGCGATCAACTGGATCTACTATCACCCCTCGGCCCAATAGGGTTCGCGCAGCAGCCGTTTGAGCACCTTGCCCAGCGCGTTGCGGGGAAATTCGTCGCGCAATTCGACTGCCGCCAGGCGCTGATGCTTGGCCAGCCGTTCGTTCGCCCAGTCACGGATCGTCGCCGGATCGGCCGTGCTGCCGGACCGGGGGATGACCAGCGCCAGGCAGCTTTCGCCCCATTTCGGATGCGGCACGCCGATGACCGTCACGTCCGACACATCCGGGTGACCGCCCACCACGGCCTCGACATCCGTGGGAAAGACGTTGAAACCGCCGGAAATGATCATGTCCTTCTTGCGGTCCACGATGCTCAGGTATCCGTCCTCGTCCATCACGCCCACATCGCCGGAGCGGATGAAGGTGCGGCCATGTTCGTCGCGCCAGATCAGATCGGCGGTCAGATCGGGGCGGGCGTTGTATTCGCGCAGCATGCCGGCGCCGTAGCCCACGATCTCGCCGGGTTGCCCGGGCGGGCAGGGCTGGCCGTCTTCGTCGATCACGCGCAGATCGAACCCCATGACCGGGGTGCCCACGCTGTCGAATTTCTCGGCATGTTCATGCGGTTTCAGCATCGAGGCGAAGCCTTCGGAAAAGCCGTAAAGCTCGACCAGGCCCGGCGTGATCCGCTCCAGCACGGCGCGTTTGGTGTCGCGCCGCAGGGGTGATCCCGCACAAAGCACACGGTGCAGGGAGGACAGATCGGCGCCCGCCAGCGCCGGTTCCTCCAGCACGGCGATGAACTGCGCGGGCACCATGAAGCTGTGGGTGATGCCCTGGGCCTGCACCTGCCCCAGAAACCCCGCCGGGCTGAAGCTTTCCATCACATGCAGCGCCGCCCCGGTGAAAAGCGTGGGCAGCATGACGATCCAGGTGCCGTTGGAATAAAGCGAGGTGGTGGTCAGGGTGCGCGCCTCGGCCGTGATGCCCAGTTCGATGGCGTTGGAAAAGGCGAAATGCAGCCGCGCGGCATGGGTCTGCACGATCCCCTTGGGCAGGCCGGTGGTGCCGGATGAATAGATGATGTTGAAATCATCGCCCGCCGCGTGGCGGATGCCGGGCAGGCTGGCGGGCTGGCCGTCGGTGAAATCGCCCAGCGTGGTCCATCCCGGCGCGGCAAAGCCGAAGGCCACCCGCAGGCCCACATCGCCCATCTGGCCGCGCACCGCCGCCAGCCTGTCGGCAAACCCGGCCGAGGCAAAGACCCGCCGCGCGCCGCTGTCGGCGACCAGCCCGGCGAGTTGTTCGGCCGTCAGCAGGCCCGAAAGCGGCACCGCGCAGCCACCGGCGCGGATGATGCCGAAGGTGACCTCCAGCATTTCCACCGCGTTGTCCATCATCACCGCCACCCGGTCGCCGCGTTGCAGCCCGTCTGCCAGCAACGCATGGGCCACGCGGCTGATCGCGGCGTCGAAATCGCCCCACAGGCGGGTGGTCTGCCCGCAGATCACGGCCGGTTTGCGGGCCTTGAACCGGCCATGCTGGGCCAGCATGTCAGAGATGTTGACCTGCGGTTGGTCCAGCGTGTCGGTCATGGCGGTCTCCTCTTGCAGGGGTCTACATGCGCGCGGGCAGCCAGGTGACCAGCAGCGGAAAGGCCAGCAGCAGGCCCAGCACGCAAAATTCGATGACGATGAAGGGCAGGATGCCGCGAAACAGCGCCCCGGCCTGCAGGCGCCGTTCCGCCGCGGCCAGCACCGCGTAAAGGTTCAGCCCCACAGGCGGGGTGATGGCGGCGATCTCGATCAGCTTGATGATGATCACGGCGAACCAGATCGGATCGATGCCCAGCGACTGCGACACCGGGTAAAGGAACGGCACCGCGATCACCAGCAGCGAAACCGAGTCGATGAACATGCCCAGGATCAGGAACAGCACGATCGTGGCCAGGATGAAGCCCGCCACCGTCATCTCGCTGGCCAGCACCCAGCCGCGCAAATCGCCGATGAAGCCGGAAATCAGCAGGAAGCGGCTGAAGATCAGCCCGGCGATGACGATGGCGAAGATCATCGCGCTGACCCGCGCGGCCTCGATCAGCGCGTCCCAGAAATCCCGGCCCCTGATGCGGCGCATGCTGATGGCGATGGCCAGCGCGCCCGCCGCACCCACGGCGCCTGCGGCCGAGGGCGGATAGAAGCCTACGTAGATGCCGCCCATGACGATGGTCATCAGCAGAAGAACCGACCAGACCTTGCTCAGCGCGCGGCCACGCATCCGCCAGGTGATCACCTCTCGCGACGGCGGCGCCCAGTCGGGGCGAAAGACCAGCAGTATGCGGATGCCGATCATGTAGGCCGCCGCCGTCAGCACGCCGGGGATGATCCCGGCGATCAGCAGCGCGCCGACCGGCTGGGTGGTCAGCATGGCGTACAGCACCATGGCGATGGAGGGCGGGATCAGCCCGGCCAGCGTGCCCGCCGCGGCGATGCAGCCCCCCGCCAGCCCGCCATTATAGCCAAAGCGCAGCATTTCCGGCAGCGCCATGCGGGTAAAGACGCTGGACGCCACGACGGTAGAGCCAGAGGCCGCGGCGAAACCCGCCTGCGCCAGGACCGTGGCCATCAGCAGGCTGCCCTTGACCCGGTTGAGCATGTAATGCGCCGCCGTGTAGAGGTCGGCGATGATGCCCGCGCGCTGGGCGATCCCGCCCATCAGCACGAACATCGGCACCACGACAAAGGTATAGTCAGACGCAATCGCATAGGGCGTGGTCTGAAAGGTGGTCAGCATGAAGGTGCTGCCCACGGTCATGTAAAGCCCCGCCGCCGCCACCAGTGCCAGCGCCACGGCCACCGGCACGCCCAGTGCCAACAGGCCCAGCAGCCCGGCAAACCCCAGCAGGCCGCTCATCAGCCCGCCGCTCATGCTTTCGTGCCTCCAGCGCGGCGCAGCCGGTGCCACAGCGCCAGACCCAGCCGGTGCGCGATGACCAGCAGAACCAGGCTGGCGCCGATTGCGCAGGCCAGTTTCGCCGGCCAGATCGGATAGCCCAGCGTGGCCGCCGAGCGTTCCCATATCGCCATCGAGGACAGCGCCTGCATCCAGGCCCCGCGCGCGATCAGAGCAAAGACCACCAGCGCGGCCAGTTGCGCCAGCAGCCAGCGCAGCCCGTCGCTCCAGCGCGGCATGAAGGGCGAGAAGAGGTCAACGGCGATATGCCCGTCGCGCCGCTGCAAAAGCGGCCAGGACAGGAACACCGCCGCTGCCATCAGGGTGCCGGACATGTCCACCTTGAAGGCCAGGCGAAAGCCGAAAAGCTCGCCTGCCAGGATATCGACGAAGCCGACGATCATGACGGCCGCCAGGGCGATTGCCGCCACCCCGACGGCCAGCCGTTCAAGAAGCATGATGCCCGCTGCCCCCGTTCGGTCAGTCGGTGAAAGAGGCTTCGGCCTCGCGCATCAGCGGCACCAGCGCCGCCACCGCATCGCCCTGTCCTGCGGCCTCCATCCGTTCGGCCCAGATGGCGATCATGTCGGGCGAGGCTTCGGCCAGCGCGTCCATGTCCTGCAGGGCGACCAGTTGCCCGCCTGCGGCCTCGTAGTCCTCGATGGCGGCGCCGGCCAGGTCGGGCAGGGCGTCCTGGTCACGCTCCATCGCCTCGCGCGCCACTTCGGTCATAAGCTCGCGCACGTTCTCGGGCAGGCCCTCCCAAAGCTGGTTGTTGACGTAAAGCTGGAAGGTGGTGAAGCTGCCGGTGTTGATGTCCGACCAATAGGGCGCGGCACTCGCGAAGCCGGAGAAGGTTGCCCATTCGATGGGGCCGAAATTGCAGTCCAGCGAGCCGCGTGTCAGCCCCTCGCGGATCTCGGGCGCCTGAATGCGGGTGGGCACGATGCCGAAGGATTCCATCCAGATCGGCACATAGGCCCCGCCAACCGCGCGCACCCGCAGGCCCTGCAGGTCGGCGGTGCTGTTGATGGCCCGGTTGCATTGCAGCGTGTAGGTCGAGGGCACGGTCCATTTCAGGATATGCAGGTTGTGCCCGGCCAGCTCGTCGCGGATGGGGTCGGTGGCATACATCTGCCCGGCCAGTTCATGCGCGGTGCGCGGATCGGCCGAGACCCGGTTCAACAGCCCCGCCGAGACCGAGGCCAGCGGCAGTTCCTCGGCATGCACGGCCTGAGCAAAGACCCCCAGATCGACTGCTCCGGCCGATACCAGCGACATGATCTCGGTCAGCCCGCCGATCTGCCCGGCCCAGAAGACCTCGATCTGGATGGCCCCGCCGGACCGGCGCGTCACCTCTTCGGCCCACCAGCCGTCCCAGGATGCCGCGGGCCAGGTTTCCGGCAGCGGGTGCGCCATGCGCAGGGTCATGTTGGGATAGTCGGCCAGGGCTGCGGTTGCGGGCAGCGCCAGCGCCAGCGCCGCGGCGGCCGCGGCAAGCTTGATGGGTTTCATTGGGGTCCTCCTCGCTTGGTGATCGGTGATGCCGGCGCCCCCTCCCCGAAGGTCATGCCGGCGGAATTTCCGAATGACGGACCCTAAATACAAACAACCGTTTGGTCAATCAGGATACTGCGCCGCCCTGTTTTCATGTCCTTCTGCTTTCACACCCCGCCGCCGGTCAGCAGGATCTTGCCCTCGCGCCCTTCCCGCGCGGCGCTTTCCACGGCGGCATGCAGGTCGGTCAGGGCAAAGCGGGCCTCGACCCTTGCGCCGATCACGCCCTTGGCCAGATGGTCCGTCAGCCGGGCAAACAACGCCCTGATGCGCTCCGGCGGTGTGTTGGCGAACCAGTCCGCCAGCCAGAAGCCGCGCAGGCTCAGGCCGCGGAACACCAGGTCATGCGCGCTCAGTCGGGGCGCGGCGCCGGAAAGCAGGCCATAGGTCACCACCGTGCCGCCATCGGCGACCATCGCGCCCAGCCGTTCGGTGGCATCGCCGCCCACCGCGTCCAGCGCCAGCCGCGCCTGCGCCCCATCCGGCAGCGCCGGGGCCGGCCCTGTGCCATCATCGACCAGCACCGCCGCAGCACCCAGGCTGCGCGGCAGCGCCGCCGCGCTGTCGCGCCGCACGATGGCGGCGATATTCACGCCCATCGTGGCAGCCAGGCGCAGAACATTCTGCCCCAGCGCCGAATTGCCCGCATTCATCACCACCCAGTCGCCGGGCGACAGGCTGACCAGTTCCTCCAGCATGACCAGCGCGGTGGCCGGGTTGGCCTTCAGCATGGCGGCCTGATCGAGGTCGGCATCGGCGGGCAGGGGCACCACGAAGGGCGCCTTCAGCACCCGGTGACTGCGCCAGTTGCCGGTGGGTACCGGCATGGCCAGATCGCCGGGCGCCAGGCCGCTGACCCCGGCGCCGACGGCCAGCACGCGGCCCACCCCCTCGGCCCCCGGGGTAAAGGGTGCGGGGGGCTTCTGGCCATAGCGGCCTTCCAGCAGCAGCAGGTCGGCGGGGTTGATGGTCATGCGCAGAAGCTCCAGCAACACCTCGCCCTCGCCCGGGGCGCGCAGAGGGGTCTGTGCAAGTTGCAGGTCGGTCAACCCGGTGCCCCCGGCATGGGCGACAAGGCAGGTCTGCGGCAGATCGGCGGGATGTTTGGTCATGGCATATCTTTCCTTCTGAAGGTCCAGCAAGCGATTGTTCGTTATTCCGGGACCGGTTTTATTCTGTTAGAGCCGGGGCAGGGCGCGGCAAGCGGCAGGAAGGGAATGGCATGGGCAGCGGCGACGGTCAGGGCGTGAAACCGGTCGGAGACAGGGGGCGCGACGGCTCTGAGCAGGCTGCCGACAGCGCGCCCGGACAAAGCCGCAGGGACGAGCTGCTGGACCGCGCGGGCGAGTTGATGGCGGCCAAGGGCTATGACGGCACCTCGATGCGCGACATCGCGCGCGCGGTGGGCATGCTGCCCGGGTCGCTCTACTATCACTTCCCGTCGAAAGAGGCGCTGTTTCTGGCCCTGCACGACCGTATGGTCGACACGATGCAGGCCCGCGTCGATGCCGCGCTGGACGCGCCGACCGACCCCTGGGACAGGCTGGAGGCCGCCTGCGTGGCCCATGTCGAGGGGCTGATCGCCACCGGCAACCTGCTGGCCATCGTCTCGCCCGGGTTTCTGGACGAACGCGACGCCATCAGCGCGCGCATCCGCGCCGAACGCAGCCGGTATGAGCAGCGCTTTCGCCATCTGGTCGCCGCCCTGCCGCTGCCCGCGGGCGTGGACCGGCGCGTGCTGCGCCTGCATCTGTTCGGCGCGCTGAACTGGGTGCCGACATGGTTCGACCCGGGCGGCGGCCTGACCCCGGAGCAGATCGCGCGGCAGATTTTCGCGGTATTTCGCGCAGCCTACCCGCCGGCACAGGGCTAGAACGGGCCCGCAGGCGGCGCTGCGCCATCCAGTCTGAACGGTGGCCCTCATGGATCGCGGATATCGCGGTTTCCGGCGTTCATGCGGGCCATCAGATCAATCGCTTCCGGCTGCACCATCAGGTCGCAGAATAGCGTCCGTTCGCTGGCCAGCGCGGCGCCGTGCAGCGCCGCGTCACGCCCGGCCACGCGCAACAGATGCTTTACATGGGCCAGCGCCGCGGGTGGCAGGGCGGCAAGCTGGCGGGCCAGCGTCAACCCTGCCTCCAGCGCCGGGCCTTCGCAACAGCGCCCCACCAGCCCCAACGCCGCGGCCTGTTCAGGGGGCATCGTGGTGCCGGTCAGGATCAGTTCCAGCGCGCGCGCCTGCCCCACCAGCCCGGCCAGCCGCTGCGTGCCCCCCGCGCCGGGCAGGATGCCCAGCTTCACCTCCGGAAGGCCGATCGGATAATCCCCCGCCTGCGCGATGCGGATGTCACAGGCCAGCGCCAGTTCATACCCGCCGCCCATCGCCGCGCCGTTTATGGCGGCGACAAAGGGCAGGGGGTGCGCCTCGATCCGGCGCAGGCAGGCATGCAGGCGGGGTTCGGGCACCGGCCGGTCGGGGTGAAAGGACATCCCGCGCGCCGCCATCGCCCGCGCGCGTTTCTCCAGCACCCGTACATCGTAATGGCGGATGAAGACGCCCTCATCG
>SKHK01000215.1 GCA_007117005.1 Paracoccaceae bacterium | reverse complement strand
CTCGCGCCGGTTCGGGCCGGACCCCTGGCGGCGGCTGGATCAGGCGCTGGGCGCGCTGGCCGAACCCGTGACGCCCCTGCCGCCCCCCGCGCCCACGGCGGTGCGGCTGACCCTGCCGGAACCCATCGGGCTGGTGGGCGATGTGATGGTGGGGCTGGAGCGGCTGCTTGAGCGGTTGTGCGAAAGGCTGGCGGCGCGAGCCGAAGGGGCGCGGCGGCTGCGGCTGGAACTGCGCCGCGTGGACGGCGGGCGGGCCGAGACCGAGGTGCTGCTGGCGCGCCCGATGCGCGATGCGGCGGCGATGGCGCTGCTGTTTCAGCGCGGGATCGAGGCGCTGGAGGCCGGTTTCGGCTTTGACGCGCTGCGGCTGAGCGCGCCGCAGGTTGAGCCGATGGGGCCGGTTCAGGTGGCGGCGGCCGCACAGGGGGGCGCCACCGCAGGGGGTGCGGTGGGCGCCGAGGCGCTGGCCGATCTGCTGACGCGGCTGGCCGTGCGGCTGGGCGAGGACGCGCTGACCCGCTTCCGCCCCGCCGACAGCCATATCCCCGAACGGTCCTTTCAACGCGTCTCGGCCATCTGGGCGGATGAACGCGGCGGCTGGCCCACCCCCGGCCCGGCGCGCCCGCTGGCGCTGTTCGCGCCAGAGCCGGTGGTGGTGGGGGGGCTCGGCGCCGGCGTGCCGGGTCGGTTGCGCTGGCGGCGGCGGTGGCTGCGGGTGCTGCGCGCCACGGGACCCGAGCGGCTGGCGCCGGAATGGTGGCTGGACGATCCCGCCTGGCGATCCGGCGTGCGGGACTATTGGCGGGTGGAGACGGCAGAGGGGCCGCGGCTGTGGCTTTACCACGCGCCGCAGGCGGGGGAATGGGCGGTTCAGGGAGAGTTCGCATGAGCCGGCGTGCGCGGGTGGCGGCGGGGCAGGGGGGCGCTGCCCCCCTCGCCGCTGGCGCGGCTCACCCCCCGGAGTATTTGGGGCAAAATGAAGGGGGCTGGAGTGCAATGCGACCGGGGAGAAGCGAGGATCGCGAAAATTGCACGCAAAATCAAGACATAGAGGCGTTCCGTTGAACCAGTCTGATCGAGAATGCCTCTATGCCGAGCTTTGCGCGATGTCGAATTTCACCTTTCTGCGCGGCGCCTCGCACCCAGAGGAACTGGTGGCGCGGGCGGCGGAACTGGGGTTGGCGGCGCTGGCGATCACGGACCGGAACTCTGTCGCCGGGGTGGTGCGGGCGCATGTGGCGCTGCGCGAGATGACGCGCGCGGCGGAGGAAGGCGGCATGGTGGCGGTGCGCGGGCAGCGGCGGCTGGACCCGTCAAGCCGGCAGGAATGCGGGGCAGGCGGCGGGCTGGCGGTGGCGGGGGTGTTGCCGCGGCTGATCGTGGGGGCGCGGCTGGTGCTGGCCGACAGCGCGCTGGACTGGGTGGCGCTGCCGATGGACCGGGCGGGCTGGTCGCGGCTGACGCGGTTGCTCAGTCTGGGCAAGGGGCGCGCGGGCAAGGGGGCATGTCATCTGACGCTTGCCGATCTGCAGGCATGGGGCGCGGGGATGGTGCTGATCGGCCTGCCCGCAGAGGCGGAGCGGGCAGGCGAGGCGGCGCCGGGCGGCTGGTGGGAAGCGGAGGAGGCCGCGCCCGCGCCGGCGGCACGGGGTGGGGCGGCGGCCTTGCCGGACCCAGAGCGGGTATGTCGCGAGCTGGGGGCGATGCTGCGCCGCTTTCCCGGCGATGTCTTCCTGGGCGCCGCGCCGCGCCATGACGGGGCGGACGGGGGGCGGCTGGATGCGCTCGCCGCCCTGGCCGCGCGGGCCGGCACGCCGATGGTGGCCGTGGGCGATGTGCTGATGCATCACGCCAGCCGCCGGCGCCTGGCCGATGTGCTGACCTGCATCCGCGAGCGGCTGACCATCGACCGGATCGGCACCCGCGCCCAGCCCCATGCCGAACGTCGCCTGCGCCCGCCCCGGGAAATGGCGCGCCTGTTCCGCGCCCACCCGGCGGCCATTGCCCGCACGCTGGAGATTGCGGCGCGCTGCACCTTCTCGCTCGATGAACTCAGCTACGAATACCCCGACGAGATCGCCGGTCACGAGCCCCCGCAGGAGCGGCTGGAGCGGCTGACCCTGCAGGGCCTGCGCCGCCGCTTCCCCGATGGCACGCCTGCGGGCACGCTGGCCAGGGTGGAGAAGGAGTTACGCATCATCCGCGCGCTGGGCTTTGCCGCCTATTTCCTGACCGTGCATGACATTGTCGACTTCGCGCGCGGGCGCGGCATTCTGTGCCAGGGTCGCGGGTCGGCCGCCAATTCGGTGATCTGCTATGCTCTGGGCATCACCGAGGTGGCGCCGGATACGATCACCATGGTTTTCGAGCGTTTCATGTCCGAGGCGCGCGGCGAGCCCCCCGATATCGATGTCGATTTCGAGCATGAGCGGCGCGAGGAGGTGATCCAGCATATCTATGAAAAATACGGCCGTCACCGTGCCGGGCTGACCGCCACGGTGATCCATTTCCGCACCCGCGCCGCGATCCGCGAGGTGGGGCGCGTGATGGGCCTGTCAGAGGACATGATCGCCGCCATCGCCGGGTTGCAATGGGGCTGGTCCGCCCGCCCGCCAGGGCCGGATCAGCTGCGCGAGCTTGGCTTGAACCCCGATGACCGGCGGCTGGCCCAGACCATGGCGCTGATTGCCGAGATCATGGGCTTTCCGCGCCATCTGTCCCAGCATGTGGGCGGTTTCGTCATCACGCGGGGGCGGCTGGACGCGCTGTGCCCCATCGAGAATGCGGCGATGGAGGGGCGGACGGTCATCGAATGGGACAAGGACGATATCGACGCGCTGGGCATATTGAAGGTGGATGTGCTGAGCCTGGGCATGCTGACCTGCATCCGCAAGTGTTTCGACCTGATCGCCCGGCATGGCGGGCCGCGGCTGGATCTGGAAACCCTGCCGCGTGAGGATCCGGCGGTCTATGACATGCTCTGCCGCGCCGATGCGATCGGTGTCTTTCAGGTGGAAAGCCGCGCGCAGATGAATTTCCTGCCCCGGATGCGGCCGCGCGAATTCTACGATCTGGTGATCGAGGTGGCCATCGTGCGCCCCGGCCCCATCCAGGGCGGCATGGTGCACCCCTATATCAACCGCCGGCAGGGGAAGGAGCCGGTCAACCTGCCCTCGACCGACCTGCGGCCGGTGCTGGAGCGCACCCTGGGCGTGCCGCTCTTTCAGGAACAGGCGATGCAGATCGCCGTGGTGGCGGCGGGCTTCACGCCGGAAGAGGCGGACCGGTTGCGCCGTAGCCTTGCGACCTTCAAGCGGATGGGCACCATCGGCAGCTTCCGCGACCGGTTTCTGGCCGGGATGGCCGAACGCGGCTATGCGCCGGATTTCGCGCAGGCCTGTTTCGCGCAGATCGAAGGCTTTGGGGAATACGGTTTCCCCGAAAGCCACGCCGCCAGTTTCGCGCTCTTGGTCTATGCCTCGGCCTGGATGAAATGCCACCACCCGGCCGGTTTTGCCTGCGCGCTGCTGAACAGCCAGCCGATGGGCTTTTACGCGCCTGCCCAGATCGTGCGCGATGCGCGCGAGCATGGGGTCGAGGTGCGGCCGGTCTCGGTCAACCATTCCGCCTGGGACAACACGCTGGAGCCACGGCCGGACGGGCGGCTGGCGCTGCGGCTGGGGTTTCGACAGATCAAGGGGCTGCGGGAAGAGGATGCGGGCTGGATCGTGGCGGCGCGGGGCAATGGCTATCCGGATGTGGAAAGCCTGTGGCGCCGGGCCGGGGTGCCGCCCGCCGCACTTGAACGGCTGGCCGAGGGGGATGCGTTCACCTGCATCGGGCTGGGCCGGCGCGATGCGCTATGGGCGGTGCGGGCGATCCGGGCGCCGAAACCGCTGCCGCTGTTCGGGGCCGAGGGCGAGGGGATCACCGAGGCGCCGCCCGCGCTGCCGCAGATGACGCTGGGCGAGCAGGTGGTCGAGGATTATCTGGCGCTGCGCCTGTCGCTGCGCGCCCATCCGATGGAGCTGTTGCGCCCGCATCTGCCGGGGCTGGTGGCGCATGGGGCGCTGGCCGTGGCGCCGGTGCGGGTGGATGTCTGCGGTCTTGTGATCACACGTCAGCGGCCCGGCACGGCCTCTGGGGTGATCTTCGTCACGCTGGAGGATGAAACCGGCGTGTGCAATGTCGTGGTCTGGCCGAAGGTGTATGAGCGCTTCCGCCGGGCGGTGATCGGCGGGCGGCTGTTACGCGTGGCCGGGCGGCTGCAGCGCGAGGGGGCGGTGACGCATCTGATCGCCGATACCGTGACCGACCTGTCGGACCGGCTGTCGATGCTGGCCGATGGCAACCCTGCCCATGTCAACGGGGCGCGGGCGATCGACCCGACCGAGGGGCGCGGGGACGAGGCGCGCCGGCCGGTGCCGACGAAGGATCTCCCGCCGCACCACCCCGCACGCCAGCCGCGCAGCGCCCGGCACCCGCGGGATCAGGCAAAACTGCTGTTTCCCAGCCGGGATTTTCATTGAGCGGTGCCAGCGCCGGCCGGGGACCGGGAAAGCGCCCGCAAGCCGTGCCCCACCCACCCACCCGCACGCCTTGCGGGCGCTGGCGTGTGTTGGCGTCAGGGCAGGG
>SKHK01000077.1 GCA_007117005.1 Paracoccaceae bacterium | reverse complement strand
GGGCAGACAGCCCCCCGTCCGCCGTTCGTCACCCCGCGCCGCAACAAGAGCGCGCGCGCTGCCTCAATCCTCCATCGCCTCCAACTCGTCGATGAAGCCCTCGATCATCGACAGGCCCTTGTTCCAGAAGGCCGGGTCCGACGCATCCAGGCCAAAGGGCGCCAGCAAGACCTTGTGATGCTTCGACCCGCCCGCGGCCAGCATGTCGAAATACCTGTCCTGAAACCCCTCGGGCGCCTCTTCGTAGACGGCGTAAAGCGCGTTCACCAGCCCGTCGCCAAAGGCATAGGCATAGACGTAAAAGGGCGAATGCACGAAATGCGGGATATAGGCCCAGAAGGTCTCGTAGCCGTCCATGAACTCGAACACCGGGCCCAGACTTTCGGCCTGCACGCTCATCCACAGCGCGTTGATATCGTCCGGGGTCAGCTCGCCCTCGCGCCGCGCCGCGTGCAGCTTGCACTCGAAATCATAAAACGCGATCTGCCGGACGACGGTGTTGATCATGTCCTCCACCTTGCCGGCCAGCAGCGTCTTGCGCTCGGCCGGGCTGCCGGCCTGGTCCAGCAACCGGCGAAAGGTCAGCATCTCGCCGAATACGCTCGCCGTTTCGGCCAGGGTCAGCGGCGTGGCCGACAGCAATTCACCCTGACCGGCGGCCAGGCGCTGATGCACGCCGTGGCCCAGTTCATGCGCCAGCGTCATCACATCGCGCGGCTTGCCCAGATAGTTCAGCATCACGTAAGGGTGCACCGTGCTGACGGTCGGATGCGCGAAAGCCCCCGGCGCCTTGCCCGGCGTCACGCCGGCATCGATCCAGCCGCGATCAAAGAAGGGCTCGGCCAGATCGGCCAGTTTCGACGAAAAGCCGGTGAACGCCGACAGCACTGTCTGGCGTGCCTCGTCCCAGCCGATGGTGCGGCGCGGCTCCATCGGCAGGGGGGCGTTGCGGTCCCAGACCTGCAGCTTGTCCAGACCCAGCCAGCGGGCTTTCAGCGCGTAATAGCGGTGCGACAGGCGCGGATAGGCATCGACGACGGCATCGCGCAGCGCCTGCACCACTTCCGGCTCCACATGGTTGGCCAGGTGGCGGGCATGCTGCGGGCTGGGCATCTTGCGCCAGCGGTCGCTGATCTCCTTTTCCTTGGCCAGGGTGTTGTGCACACGGGCGAAAAGGCGGGTATTTTGCGAAAATACCCCGGCCAGCGCCCGCGCGCCGGCCTCGCGCCGGGGGCGGTCTGGGTCGGTCAGCAGGTTCAGCGTGGCCTCCAGCGGCAGCGGCTCGTCCTCGCCCTCTACCGGAAAGGTCAACCCCGCCATGGTCTCGTCGAAAAGCCGGTTCCAGGCGGCGGCGCCGACGGTGGACTGGTCGTGCAGGAAGCGTTCCAGCTCGTCGGACAGCTGATGCGGGCGCATGGCGCGCAGCCGCTCGAAAATGGGGCGGTAGCGGGCCAGATCGGCATCGGCGGCGAATAGCGCGTCCAGCGCGCCGTCCTCGATGCGGTTGATCTCCAGCGAGAAGAAGACCAGCGGCGTGGTGGCCACGGTAACGCGGTCCTGCGCATCGGCCATGAACTTGGCGCGCGCGCTGTCGGTGGTCACCTGGTAATACCGCAGGCCCGCGTAGGACATCAGCCGCCCGGCGGTGATGTCGATCTCCTCGTAGCGCTGCACGCAGGCCAGCATGCCCGCGGCGTCCAGCCCGGCCAGCTTGCCCTCGTAATCCGCGGCGAAGGCGGCGCATTCCTTGTCCAGCCAGTCGAAATCCCGTGCAACCTCTGGCGCGTCATCGGCGGCGTAGAGGTCCGACAGATCCCAGACCGGCAGTTTGCCCAGATCCGGCGCCTTGCCGCCGCCCGAGGGGTGGCTCTCATGGCGGCGCAGGTCGGTCAGGGCGGGCAGTCGGTGCATCGGATCATCCTTTTCTTGGCTCACCCCCAGATAGAGGCTGAGCCAAAGCCCGGCAAGTCCGCGCCGCCCTGTGCTGCGCGGTTCCGGTCAGTACAGCCGGCCGATCTTTCTGCCGCTGCTGTCGTAGATGTCGCGCCCGCCCATGCCTGCGCCGATCGCCGCCAGCACCAGCAGGCCGATCACCCAGGGCAGCAGAAAGAACGCGGTGGCGATCAGGTGCCCCAGCAGAAAGAAAATGGTCTGGAACAACAGAAACATGAACAGCGTCACGGCCACCGTCAGCGCGCCGGATTTCAGGAAATGCCCCAGCGTGACCTTGATCGCGTGAAAGCTGGTCATTCGCACGCGGGCCTGCCGCGCCATCGCGCGCAGCCAGCGAAACGGCTGCCAGAAAAAGCGGTAGAGTCCCATCAGCAGCGACAGCCCACCAAGAACCGTCAGCACGGTCAGCCCGGTTTCGTGCTGGGCGCCGAAATCGGTCCGAATGTCCGGGTTGAAACTGGACGGGATCAGCCATGTCCAGAAAATGTCGGTACGCGGGAAGCTGGCGGCGAAAGGGGCGTTGCCGCCCTGTGTCCAGCCGATGACGGTGATGGCCATGCCTGCGGGCACGAAAAACGCTGCCGCCAGTCCGAACCACCAGCCAGAGCGCGCGGCGATGCCCATCATGGCGCCGGTGTCATTGAAATCGCGCCATACCAGACCGATGCTGAGCAGGACAAAGCCAAGACCCAAACCCCCGGCCGTCAATGCCACGGTTGCCCACCATGCCCAATCCATGCCGTCTCTCCCCGTCTGTGATGTCGGTTCGCAAGCTGCCTTGCATGTGCAGGCTGGCGGGAACTGGGCGAAATCTCAACCTTTGCAAGGCGATGGGCCGGAAAAACCCGGAAAATGCGTGTTTTCTGCACCACCGCGGAAAGCCGGGCGCGCCGGTCGCAGCCGTGCGGGTCTCAGCCCCGCCGATCTTAGCTGCGGCGGCGCCCGCCGCGGCGCCCGGCGCCAGCGCGCGGCCCGTGATCATGCCCGCAGCCCTTTGCCTCTGTGCCGTCCTGGGCCGAGGAAAAGGCGCCAAGCGCCGCCACGATGGCATCGAGCGAGGGGCGCGCGCCGCGCGGGCGGGTATCCAGCGCCTGACGCATGGCGCGCAGATGCACCGGCATGGTGCCGCAGCAGCCGCCGATGATCGCCGCGCCGCAATCGCGCGCCATGACGGCATAGTCGGCCATCAGCGCGGGGGTGCCGTCATAGACGATCTCGCCCTCGACATATTTGGGGATACCGGCATTGCCCTTGGCCACCACCGGAATTTCCGGCGCCTGCGCGGTCAGGCCCAGGATGGTGCGCAACAGGTCCGACGCGCCCACGCCGCAATTGGCGCCAAAGGCCACGGGCGGGCCGTCCAGCCGGTCGACCATGCGCACCATGTCGGTGGCGGTGACGCCCATCATGGTGCGCCCGGCGGTGTCGAAGCTCATGGTGCCGACCCAGGGCATGCCGGCGCGCGCGCAGGCCTCGGCCGCGGCGCGGTATTCCTCTGGCGCCGAGATCGTCTCGACCCACAGGATATCGGCGCCGCCCTCTTTCAGCCCCTCGGCCTGTTCGTGGAACATCTCCACGGCCAGATCATGGGTCAGGCTGCCCATGGGTTCCATGATCTCGCCCGTCGGGCCCATCGAGCCCGCCACCAGCACCCGCCGCCCGGCCGCATCGGCGACCTGCCGGCCCAGCGCTGCGGCGGCGCGGTTCAACTCGCGCACCCGGTCCTGCGCGTCATGCAGTTTCAGCCGGCTGGCATTGGCGCCGAAGGAATTGGTCAGAAACAGGTCCGACCCGGCCTCGACCGCGCCGGAATAGAGCGCGATGATCTTTTCCGGCGCGTCGATGTTCCACAATTCCGGCGCATCGCCCGATGTCAGGCCCATGTTGAACAGGTTCGTCCCTGTGGCCCCGTCGGCCAGCAGGACGCCGCGCTCGGCCAGCAGGGCGCTAAGGGGGTCGATGGTGTGGTCCGGCATGGGGGCGGTCCCTGCGGCTGTGGGGCCCGCCGCCGCCGCGTCAGGCCGGGTGAAGGAAAGGGCCGGCCGAATAGCGGCCCGGTTCAGCTGCCGCCGGCCAGATCGGCCTTGGCCTGCGCCAGCAGCGCCTCCATCTGCTTGCGGATCGTGGCCTCGTCGGCCTTGCCCTGCAGATCGGCCTGCACCTTGCGGAACACATCCTCGTGGCCCGCTTCCTCGAAATCGGCGCGGATCACGTCCATCGCGTAATCCTCTGCCGCCTTGCCGGTCTTGCCCAGCAGGTCCGCCGCCCACAGGCCCAGCGCCTTGTTGCGCCGGGCGACGGCCTTGAACTGCATCTCGGCGTCATGGGCGAACTTGTTTTCAAAGGCGCGTTCGCGGTCCTGGAAAGTGCTCATGCTATAGGGTCCCCTTGCAGCGGTGTCCGGGTCTTTGCCGTATCAGGATATGGTCGGTTCCGCCCCGGCCCGCAACCCCATTCGGGTCATTGCGGCGCGCTTGCGATGCCACCCGGCTTGGCGTATAGCAGCGCCACCGCGCCGGCCCTTTGCCTGGCGCTGCTACCGGAGTTTTCATGGCACGTCGCACCAAGATCTACGAGGGCAAGGCGAAGATCCTTTACGAAGGCCCCGAACCCGGCACCTATGTCCAGTATTTCAAGGACGACGCCACCGCCTTCAACGCCGAAAAGCACGAGGTGATCGAGGGCAAGGGCGTGCTGAACAACCGGCTTTCGGAATTCTTCATGTCCGGGCTGAACGACATCGGCGTGCCCACGCATTTCATCCGGCGCATCAACATGCGCGAGCAACTGATCCGCGCGGTCGAGATGATCCCGCTGGAGGTGGTGGTGCGCAATGTCGCCGCCGGGTCGATTTCGAAACGGCTGGGGATAGAGGAGGGCACGGCGCTGCCCCGTCCGATCGTGGAGCTGTATTACAAGAACGATGCGCTGGGCGATCCGCTGGTCAGCGAGGAGCACGCGCTGGCCTTTGGCTGGGCCACGCATCAGGACCTTGACGACATGGTCGCGCTGGCGTTGCGGGTGAATGATTTCCTGTCCGGGGTGATGATGGGCGTCGGCATCCGGCTGGTCGATTTCAAGATCGAGATCGGGCGGCTTTACGATGGCGATTTCCAGCGGCTGGTCGTCGCCGACGAGATCAGCCCCGACAGCTGCCGGCTGTGGGATGTCAAAAGCGGGCAGAAGCTGGACAAGGATGTCTTTCGCCGTGATCTGGGCAACCTGTCCGAAGCCTATGCCGAGGTCGCGCGCAGGCTGGGCGTGATGCCTGCGGCCACGGCCGCCATCACGCGGCCGAAACTGATGAACTGAGGGGAAGGGCGCGCGATGAAGGCGATTGTGCATGTGATGCTGAAGAACGGCGTGCTGGACCCGCAGGGCGAGGCCGTGCGCCATGCGCTGGGGGCGCTGGGTTTTCAGGGCGTCGAGGGCGTGCGCCAGGGCAAGGTGATCGAGCTGGATCTGGCCGAAACGGACGCCGCCCGCGCCGAGGAACAGGTCCGCGCCATGTGCGAAAAGCTTCTGGCGAATACGGTCATCGAATCCTACGAATACGAATTGCGCGGGTAAGCGACCCATCAAGACCGCGCAAGGTTGCGGCCCTTCGGGCGCGTTTCGGTTTGCGCCCCCCGCTGCGCGTCAGCCGTGACTTAGAACGTGTCGCGTTCATCCGTATTCACGGGACACGCTCTATCTTATTGTTGTCGCATGTCGAAAAGCTCGGAACCGGAATCCAGTTCCGAGCGACATGCTCTAAAGATCCGGCACAGCGCTGGCACCGCCATTCTGAACGATGCTGTCGGGGTCGGCCCGTGCCAGCGCCTCCTGAAACGTGGTCAGAAAGGCGCGCTGGGTTTCGGTCAGCCGCGCGGCGGGATTGGTGACGAGGTAGAGATCGGCCTCCAGCGTGACCTTGCCCGCCGCCAGGCGCCACAGCGTGCCGGCCTGCACCGCCGGCGCGGCGGCCGGCAGCGGCAGGATGCCGACCCCCAGCCCGACCGATATCATGCGGATGATCTCGGCGATATCGGGGCTGGTGCCGACGGTGTTTTCGCCCAGTCCGGTCGCGGTGCGCAGGATCAGATAGGGTTCGGGCACGCTGCCCTCGGTCGAACAGGCGAAATCGATGAAGGGCGTGTGGCGCAGATCGTCCAGCGCCACGTCACGGCGGCCCCAGAGCGGATGCTCGCGCCCGCAGAAGATGCCGTATTCGGCGCGCAGGATCAGGTGGCAGTCCAGTTCCGAATAGGGCCGCTGCATCAGACAGATGCCAAAGGGCACCACGCGGTCCACCACATTGCGGATGATCTGCCGGCTGGTGGCGATGTCGATGCGGAAGCTGACACCCGGATGGCGCTGATGCATCAGGCGCAGTGTCTCGTCAAAGACCAGGCTGCGCCCGCCGGTGACGGTCTGCACCTGCACCTGCCCGGTCAGGCCCGATGTCTGCTGGGCCAGCAGCGCCTCGGCCCGCGCTGCGGCGCGAAACATGCGCGTGGTCTCGGCGAACAGTACCTGGCCCGGGGGCGTCAGCACGAATTCGCGGCTGCTGCGGTTGATCAGCCGCTGCCCGATCTGCCCCTCCAGCCGCTGCAGCGCGGCCGAGACCGAGGGCTGGCTGACCGACAGCCGCCGCGCCGCCGCGGTGATCGACCCGCTGTCGGCGATGAAATGGAACATCCGCAACAGACCCCAGTTCGACAGATCGGCGCGCGGGGGCGTGGTCGATTTGGCCGGGGTGGCGGGCAGGGCAGGGGTGTCGGGCTTGTTCATCCCCGCAGGGTCGGCCGCGCAGGCGCGCCGGTCAAGCCCCAAGGCGCTGCACGGGTCTATCCGGCCTCTACCACCTGCTTGAGCGCCTGCTCATAGGCCTTGCCCGGGATCGCGTCCAGCAGGCTGCGGGTATAGGGGTGTTCGGGTTCGGACAGCACCTTGCCCGCCGGCCCGATCTCGACCAGCTTGCCGTGCTGCATGACCATGATCCGGTCGCAGACCTGCGCGGCGACCCGCAGGTCATGGGTGATGAACAGCATCGACAGGTTCAGCCGCGTCTTCAGATCGGCCAGCAGATCCAGCACCTGCGCCTGGATCGACACATCGAGCGCCGACACGGCCTCGTCCGCGATCAGGATATCGGGGTCCAGCGCCAGGGCGCGGGCGATGCCGATGCGCTGGCGTTGCCCGCCCGAAAATTCATGCGGAAAGCGCTTCATCGCCGAGGCGTCTAGCCCGACGAGTTCCAGCAACTCGCGCGCCCGCTCGCGTGCCTCGCGGCGCGGCGTGCCATGGGCGATGGGGCCTTCGGTCAGGATGCGGCCCACCCGCGCGCGGGGGTTGAGCGAAGAAAACGGGTCCTGAAAGATCATCTGGATGCGTTTTCGGTTCGACCGCAGCGCGGCCCCTTTCAGCATGGCCATGTCCACGCCGCCCATTTCGACCGAGCCGCCATCGGGTTCGATCAGCCGCACGATGCAGCGCCCGCAGGTGGACTTGCCCGAGCCGGATTCGCCGACAATGCCGATGGTTTCGCCCGTGCGCAGATCGAAACTGACCTTGTTGACCGCATGCACCACGCGCGGGGCCTTGAACCAGCCGCCGCCGGTGGTGAAGGTCTTGTTCAGATCGCGCACCTTCAGGATCACGGGCGCGGCTTCGAAATCCTGCTTCTCGCCCGCGGTGATGCCCGGAATCGCGCGCACCAGCTTTTGCGTGTAGGGGTGCTTGGCGCGCAAGAGCACGTCATCGACCGCGCCCTGTTCGACGATCAGCCCCTTTTCCATGACGATCACCCGGTCGGCGATATCGGCCACCACGCCGAAATCATGGGTGATGAAGATGACGCCCATGCCGCGTTTTTGGCGCAGCTCTTCGATCAGGGTCAGGATCTGCGCCTGGGTGGTGACGTCCAGTGCCGTGGTGGGTTCGTCGGCGATCAGGATCGAGGGTTGCAGCGCCAGCGCCATGGCGATCATCACCCGCTGGCGCTGCCCGCCCGAAAGCTGGAATGGATAGGCGCGGATGGCCTTTTCGGGATCCGGCAGATGCACCTCGCGCAGAAGCTCCAGCGCGCGGCGCTGGCGTTCGCCGGGGGTCAGCAGGCCATGGGCCTCGAAGACCTCGGCGATCTGGGCGCCGATGCGCATCAGCGGGTTGAGCGCCGAGAGCGGCTCCTGAAAGATCATGCCGATCTTGCGGCCGCGGATGGCCTGCATGGCGCGCTCGGGCAGGCCCAGGATGTCGCCCCCCTCGAAATTCACGCTGCCCTTGACCGGGTTGACGCCTTCGGGCAGCAGGCCCATCACGGCATTCGCGGACATCGACTTGCCGGAACCGGATTCGCCCACGATGCACAGGATCTCGCCCTCGGCCAGATCAAAGGACACGTTTTCGATGGCATGGGGCCGGTCGGCGCCCTTTGGCAGGGCGATGGCCAGATCACGGATGGAAAGCAGGCTCATTCCTCCCTCCGCTGCAGGCGGGGGTTCAGCGCGTCGTTCAGCCCCTCGCCGATCAGGTTCAGCGCCAGCACGGTCAGCAGGATGGCGATGCCGGGGATGAAGGACAGCCACCAGGCGGTGCGCAAGACGGTGCGCGCCGCACCGATCATATAGCCCCAGGACATCACGTTCGGATCGCCCAGACCCAGGAACGAAAGCGAGCTTTCCAGCAGGATCGCCGTGGCCACCATCAGCGAGGCCAGCACTATGATCGGCGGCAGCGCATTGGGCAGCACCTGCCGGATGATGATCTGCAGGCTGGTCTGTCCGGACAGGATCGCGGCCTCGATATATTCGCGGGTGCGCAGGCTCAGGACCTCTCCGCGCACCAGCCGCGCCACCGGGGGCCAGCTGACGATGGCGATGGTCAGGATGATCCAGAACAGCGAGGGCTGAAAGATCGCCAGCAGCACGATGGCCAGCGCAAAGCTGGGAATGGTCTGGAAGAATTCGGTAAAGCGCATGAGCGCGTCATCGACCCAGCCGCCGAAATAGCCCGCCAGCGCGCCGACCGGCACGCCGATCAAGAGCGCGACCATGGTAGAAACCAGCCCCACCATCAGCGAGACGCGCGCGCCATGGACCAGGCCGGTCAGCACGTCGCGGCCCACGGCATCGGTGCCCAGCGGCAGCGCGCCGTCGGTCAGTGGCGGCAGAAACGGGCGGCCGACCATGCGCCAGGGGCTTTGCGGCATCAGCGTCGGCCCCAGCAGGGCGACGATCACCACCACCAGCAGGATCGCCAGACCGATCACCGCGCCGCGGTTCTGGGCAAAGCGCCGCCAGGCCAGGATAAGGGGGGAACGGGTCATTGGGTGATCCTGATGCGGGGATCGACGATGACATAGACAATGTCGGTGATCAGGTTGAACAGCAGCACCATGGCCGCCGAAACGAAGAAGACGCCCAGCAGCACGTTATAGTCGCGCTGGCTGATCGCCTCGAACATCAGCCGGCCGATTCCGGGCCAGGCAAAGACCGTCTCGGTCAGCACCGCGCCGCCGACGATCTGCCCGGCCTGCAGCCCGGCCAGCGTGATCACCGGCAAAAGCGCGTTGCGCAGCACATGGCGGCGCTGGATCACGCCGGGGCTGAGCCCCTTGGCGCGGGCGGTCTTGACGAAATCCAGCCGCGAGACCTCGAGCATCGAGGCGCGGGTCATGCGCACATAGATCGCGGTGAAAAAGAGGCCCAGCGTGGTGGCGGGCAGCACCAGATGCCGGCCGATATCCAGCGCGCGGGCAAACCCGGTGTGGTTGGCGCCCACCGTCTCGTAGCCGAAGCCCGGCAGCCAGCCCAGTGTGACCGAGAAGAGCAGCGCGGCCATCAGCGCCACCCAGAATAGCGGGGTGGCATAGAACAGCAGGGCGAGGGTCGAGATGATGCTGTCGCTCCACCGGCCCTGGCGGGCGGCGGCGGCGACGCCGGCGATGACGCCGAAGATGATGGAGATGAAGAAGGCGGTGGCGGTCAGCAGCAGCGTGGCGGGCAGGCGGTCCCAGATCAGTTCGGCCACCGGCATGCCGCGGCGGTAGGAATAGCCCAGATCCAGCTGCACGGCGCCCTTGATGTAGATCCACAGCTGCACGTGAAAGGGCTGGTCCAGCCCGAAGCGGCGGCGCAGGTCCTCCAGGAACTGTTCGTCCGTGGCGCCGGCCTCGCCGGCCATGACGGCCGCCGGGTCGCCCGGCGCGGCATGGATGAGCGAGAAGTTCAGGACCAGGATAGCCAGCAGGATGAAGGCGGCCTTGACCAGTCTGGCAAGAATGAAGCGGACCATCGTCACCGTCGCGTTGAAGCGTCATCGCTGGCGCGCGGAAAGGGCGCGCCCTTGACAGGGGGCAGGCCCCCGCACCCGGGGGCCTGCAGGTCGGTGCGTTTACTGCTCGATCCAGACGTCGCGGGTGCCGTCATTGAGGCCGATCGCGGTCGTCACCAGATCATGGATGTTGCAGCGGTAGATGGTGGGGAAGCCCAGTTCATGCAGCCAGGCGTTCGGCACATCCTCGATCAGGCGGCGCTGAATCTCGGAATAGATTTCCTGACGCTCTTCTTCCGAGGTGCTGACCGCCGCCGCATCCCACAGCGCGTCCAGTTCCGGGTTGCGGTAACCGGAGACGTTGTTCCAGGGCGAGCCGCGCTCGATGTTGCTTTCCACATAGGTCCGCGCCACGCCCAGTGCCGGGTCGCCGTACTGGTAGAGGAAGGTGAAGGCCAGGTCGAAGTCCCAGTCAGAGGTGCGCTGGTTCCAGCCGGCCACATCGGTGGCGACCAGGTTCACATTGAAGCCCACATCGATCAGGTTCTGACGGGCGACTTCGGCCGCGCGCTGCCAGGTTTCGCCATAGGGCAGGGGCAGCAGGTTCAGGGTCTGGCCGTCATAATCGGAGGCAGCCAGGAATTCCCGCGCCAGATCGGGGTCATAGCCGATGGAGGGCAGGTCTTCATCGAAGAACCGCGTGGAAGAGGAAAGCGGCCCGGTGGCCAGCTCGCCCCGTCCGGCCCAGATCGCGTCGCGCATGAACTCGCGGTCCAGCGCATGCATCACGGCGCGGCGGGCGTTCACATCGGCCATCGGGCCTTCGTGATTGTTCAGCCAAAGCCAGCTCAGCGGGCCGAAATACTCCCAGCCGCTGTCGGTGATGCAGGTATTCGGCAGCGCCATGATCCGCTCGATATCGAAATACTCGACCGAGCCGCCGGGCAGCACGTCCACGACGCCGGTTTCGAACGCCACCGCGCGCGAGGCGCCGTCGGGGATCACGTGGTAATAGACCTCGTCCACATGGGGGCGCCCGTCGAGGTAGTAATCCTCGTTGCGGACCAGGTGGATATAGCTGCCCTGGCGCCATTCGTTGAACCGGAACGGGCCGGTGCCGATGGGCGTGGCGTTCATCGGGTTGTTGGCGAAATCCGTGCCCTCATAGATATGGCGCGGCAGGATCGGCATGGTGCCGACCTCGAAGATGCCGATGAAGGGGCCGAAGGGTTCGCTCAGTGTAAAGACGACGGTGTTGTCGTCCGGGGCCTCGATCGTGTCGACATGCACCAGCGAGGCGCGCAGGCGGGGATGCGTCTCGCGCAGCAGGACATCGACGCTGAAGACGACATCATCGGCGCTGAAGGGCTCGCCATCATGCCACAGCACGCCCTCGTGCAGATGGAAGGTATAGGTCAACCCGTCGTCCGAGATCGACCAGTCATGGGCCAGCGACGGCATGGGCTGCAGGTCGGTGTCATAGCGCAGCAGCGATTCATAGATGTCGCCCGCGACCAGTTGCGTGGGGGCGTTCTGCCAGATCCCCACCACCAGCCCGGGGGGTTCGGGCTGGACGATCATGTTCAGCGTGCCGCCGGATTGCTGGGCAAGGGCCGGCGTGCCAAGCGCCATGGCGACCGCCACGGTCAGCGAAGGCAGGAAGGACTTCATGTCTTGTCTCCTTGTTGGTCCGCTCAAAGGACGGGAAATGCCTGGCTTTCATGCCGGGTCTGTTGCCGGGCCCTGCCCGGAGGGATGTCCGGCGCGGCCTTTGTTGCGCACATCCCGGTTCAAAGGCTGCCACAGCCGAAACGATGCGGCAACAGAACAAATCGCGGCTAAACATAGCCTGAGGCTATGGCTGCGCACGTTCCGGATGCGTCGATCCTGTGTCAGACTGTTCTGCCCGGGCCGCAGGCTCGGCCCGTCAGCAAGCGAGGAGCGCCATGAGAGCCTTTCTGGACGAACGTCAGCGACAGCATGACCCGCAGCATTTCATGGCCAATGGCCGCGCCCTGCCGAACCCCGAACAGCCGCGCCGCGTCTCGGTGCTGAAAGCCGGGGCCGAGGCCGCGGGCTGCCGCTTCGAGGCCCCGGCGGATTTCGGGCTGGGCCCCGTCGCGGCGCTGCACAGCGCCGAATACCTGACCTTTCTGCGCACGATCCACACGCGCTGGTCGCGCATGCCCGATGCCTCGGACGAGGTGATCCCGAATGTGCATCCCGACCGGCGCACGGCGTCCTACCCGCGTTCGGCGGTGGGGCAGGCGGGGTTTCATCAGGCCGATACCGCCTGTCCCATAGCCGCCGGCACCTGGCAGGCCGCCTATTGGTCGGCGCAAAGCGCGCTGACGGCGGCCCAGACCGTGCATCAGGGCGCGCGCGCGGCCTATGCCCTGTCGCGCCCGCCGGGGCATCACGCCTTTGGCGATCTGGCGGGGGGGTTCTGCTTTCTGAACAATTCCGGCATCGCCGCCGAATGGCTGCTGCGGCAGGGCCGGCGCCCGGCGATTCTGGATGTCGATGTGCATCACGGCAACGGCACGCAGGGCATCTTCTATGACCGGGCGGATGTGCTTACCGTCTCGCTGCATGCCGATCCGGTACGGTTCTATCCGTTTTTCTGGGGCCATGCGCATGAGCGCGGCGAGGGGTCGGGGCGTGGCTATAACCTGAACCTGCCGCTGCCGCGCGGCACCGGGGTCGATGATTACCTGCGCGCGCTGGATACCGGGCTGGAGCGGATCGCCGATTTCGGCGCGGATGTGATCGTCGTGGCGCTGGGGCTGGACGCGCATGAGGACGACCCGCTGAAAGGGCTTGCCATCACCACCCCCGGCTTTGCCCGCATCGGCGCGGCCATCGCCGCCACCGGCCTGCCGCTGGTGCTGGTGCAGGAGGGGGGCTACCTGTCCGACGCGCTGGGCGATAACCTGACCGCGGTGCTGGACGGGGTGAAACAAGGGGCAGGCTAGAGCGCCGTTCCCGGTCGCCCGCTGATGCAGCGGGGCAGGGCATCGGGCGTGCGCCCAAAAGCCGGCGCGCCCAAAACCGGCGTCTCCGGTGACCGGCCCTGGTGCCCGAGGCGAGACTCGAACTCGCACGCCTTGCGGCGGGGGATTTTGAATCCCCTGCGTCTACCATTCCGCCACTCGGGCACCGAGGGCGTGTTCGCCTTAGCCGCTGGCCCGCGCGCGGTCAATCGCCAAGCCGCGCGCGGGCCAACGGCAGGACCCGGCGCGTGACAGTGCGGGCGGACCGCAGGCTTGACGGCCCGCCCGCGACGCCTTAGCCGAAGACAAGGCGACAGAGGCAGGCCCATGCTGCGCAGGCTTTATGACTGGACACTCGCGCTGGCAGCCCATCCCCGCGCGCTCTGGGCGCTGGCGCTCGTTGCCTTCATCGAGGCCTCGGTCTTTCCCATCCCGCCCGATGTGCTGATGATCGCCATGATCGTCGCCACGCCGCGCCGTGCATTCCTCATCGCCGCCGTGGCGACACTGGCGTCGGTTGCGGGCGGGCTCGCAGGCTACGCCATCGGTGCCTTGGCCTTCGAAACCCTGGGCCGCCCGGCGCTGGAGGCCCTGGGCAAGGGAGAGGCGATCGAGGCCTTCAACCAGCGCTTCAACGATTTCGGTTTCTGGTCGGTGCTGATTGCCGGGCTCACCCCCTTTCCCTACAAGGTTATCACGATCATGTCGGGATGGACGGGCTTGCCGCTGGGTGTTTTCCTTGGCACATCTCTGATCGCTCGCGCCGGGCGCTTCTTTCTGGTGGCGGCGCTGTTGTGGAAATTTGGCCCCTCCATCCGCGGCTTCATCGAACGGCGGCTGGGCTTGATGACGGTGCTTTTCGTGGTGCTGCTGATCGGTGGGGTCTGGTTGGTGAGGTTCCTGTGAGAGACTGGTCACTGGCCTTTGTCGCGGGCATGGGGTCGGCGCTTCTGCTGGCGGCGGCGCTGTTTTTCGAAATGGTGATGGGCATGGCGCCCTGCACGCTGTGCATTTGGCAACGCTGGCCACATGCGGCGGCGGTGGCGTTGGGCGTGCTGGCCTGGGTGGCACCGGTGCTGCCGGTCATCCTGGCCGGGGCGGCGGCGGCGGCGACCTCGGGCGTGATCGGGATCTATCACACCGGGGTCGAACGCGGCTGGTTCGACGGGCCCGCCGCCTGCGCGGGGGGCGGCGATATCTCACGCCTTAGCGCCGAGGAATTGCTGGACCGCATCCTGGCCGCGCCGGTCGTGCGCTGTGACGAGGTCCCGTGGGAAATGCTGGGTCTCTCCATGGCCAGCTGGAACGTGGTGGCATCCTTCGGGCTGGCCCTGCTCTGGCTGGCGGCGCTGCGCCGCCCCCCCGCCTGCTGAAGAATCACCCCGCTGACGAATCACCTCCGCTTCGATACGCTGCGACAGTCTCGGTACCATACCCGGTACCGTGCCCGATCCGGCAACAGTGTCCGTCGATGCCACAGATGCAGACGTCCGGCCCCGGCCGCCATTTTGGCGGGAAACGGCCAACCTTGATCCCACCTGGCTGATTACATTCCGGCAACAATTCCTGCGCTGGCGGGTAGGGCAAGACGACGATAGCGCCTGTCGATCCAGCGCCTGAAACCCGGGATTGCCTCATTTCGGCCGTTTTTTTGCCATCCTGGGGTCACTGAGCCAATGACTTGCCGCTGCTGTTTCCAGGTCAGAAACAATCAATGGGCGATGCGGTGCGGCCCCATGCAGCCTGAAGGTTCTCCGCACGGCGCGTCATGCCCAGAAATCTTGAAAAACTGAAAGAAATTTTTGAATTTCCGGCAAGACGCCGTATACTTATGTTGTCCAGCGGTGGGGGCCGTGGGAATGGATTGCTGCCAGTACAGGCACGCGGCATGACAGACCGGCTCGCTTCTCGGTAACGGGGGGCGATACTTGGGTTTCTTTCGCGCTGCTGTTCCGGACAGCCTGAAACAGATTGTGGTGTGCCGTGGTCGCAGGGGGAAGGGGGGCGTTGATGCCGTCCGCGCCTTGCGATCCATCTAGGGTGACAAGAAATGCCGACGCAGAACAATGACATGACGGACGCCGAACGTCAGGCCATGGAGGCCGAACTGGAGGCGCGCGCCATGAACGGCGCCGAAGAGAACGGTGCAGAGCCCGCGGGGATGCAGCAGAACAGCCCCTTCCCCCTGGCCGACAATGTCGTGACGGGAACGCCCGGGCCGGATCAGATCGACGAGAACTTCGTCGATGCCGACGGTAACAGGATCGACGACCCCGATGCCGCCAGCTTCAACGACCTGATCTTCGGCAACGAAGGCGATGACACCATTATCGGCGGTCAGGGCGATGACACCATCGTCGGCGGGCCGGGCAACAATTCGCTCAAGGGCGGGCCGGGCGACGACATCCTGGTCGGTGGCACCGGCAACGACACCATGCTGGGCGAGGCCGGCGACGACACCTTCGTCATCGACGATGATTTCGGCAACCATATCATCGTCGGCGGCACCGAGGATCAGAGCTTCGGCGACCTGATCACCGCGGCCTCGATGACCCAGGCGGTGAATGTCACCATCACCGGCGACGGCCAGGGCGGTATCGCGCGCGAGGCCAGCGACAACGCGCCGGAAGCGCAGATCTTCTATAACGAGGTCGAGAACCTGTTTCTGGGCACAGGCGACGATGTCGTTACCGTAAACGCGCCGACCAATGGCTGGGTCAATGGCGGCGCGGGCTTCGACACGCTGATCCTGCCGGATCCCGAACCGGGCGAGGCCGCCCCGCAGGTCACCGTCACGGGCAGCCAGACCAATGATGACGGCACGGTCTCGCAGGACGGGTTCG
>SKHK01000087.1 GCA_007117005.1 Paracoccaceae bacterium | reverse complement strand
CTGCGCCGGACGAGGCGGCACGCCCGATGCGTTTTCCGGCGGGCCAATCAGGTCAGCGTGGGCACTGGCAATCCGCAAGGGATCGAACCGCCCGAGCGGCCCTGCCCGAGGCGCCTGCCGGCGGCGGGCGGGTTGGCGCTGGCAAAGCATGCGGCCGGGTGGCATGCTTCAATATGGGGTCCCGATTATGGCGTGTCGCCTTCATCCGCATTCACGCGCCCCGCACTACCCACTGTTTTCGCGTGTTGAACAGCTCGGAACCGGATGCAGTTCCGAACGACATGCTCCAGCCACTGCGCCTTTGTGGACGCCTAAAGCACTAGGCAGGCGAGAGTTCACCCTGCAGAAGGCAAGCACGGCCCTGAGCGCGGGCGGGAACCACCCGCCGCTGCCGCGCCGCACGGCGTTGCCATCGGTTTTCCGCCCGGCGGTGCCGCCCCGACAGATCGCCGCGCCACAGGTGCCAAAGCGCCTCTAGCCGCCCGCCGCACCCGTCACGCCGGCCACCCAGCCCGCCACCAGCCGGCGCAGCGCGTCGACCATGGCGACATAGCCTGTCATCGCATCCTCCAACGCCGGGACCTGAGCGGCGATTACCGGCGCGAGGACATAGAGCCCGAACAGGATGCCCACAATGATGACGACCAGAGACAAACCGCGCAGCAGCCCGCGACGGTCGTCGCGCGGCGCCTCGTCGGCGAGCTCCTCGCCGTTCGTCGCAGGTTTGCGCGGTTCCCGTCTGGTTTCCAGCGTGGAGCTGAGTTCCTCGATATCCGGCAGCATGTCCAGCCGGCTGCGGGCGCCGCCCTGATCGCCATCGCCTGCCGGCGCAGTGTCCTCGCCTGACCGCGCGCCCCCTCTGGCAGGGCGTTCCCGCCCGGCCGAGGCGGGCAGGACGGGCCGCGAAGGCCGGGCCGTCAGCCCCAGGTCGGGCTGCGATTCCAGGCCCGAGGCGGCGCTGCGGCGCTCGCCCATTTCGCGCTCGGCCTCCTGGCGCAGCAGGTCCATGACGCTGCGGTCGATCTGGCGCACGGGCACGGGCGAGGCGGGCGACGGGTCGCCCCCTTCATCCTCATCCTCATCCTCATCCTCATCGTCTTCCAGTTCGGCTGCGCGCATCTGCAGCGCCACGCTGATCGGGTACTGATACCAGGTATGGCCGCAGGAAGAGCATTGCACATCGCGCCCTTCATCGGGGATGACACTTTCCTCGACCTCGTATTGCGCCTTGCAGTTCGGACAGGTGAGTCGCATCAAACCCCCGTACACGCCGGCACGCCGGACGCTCGCTTGTCAGCCATTGGCTTTGGCCCTCATCATGTTGTAGCAAGCACGCATGCCGGTTCCAAGCCCATCGCTTGCCGCAATCGCCACGCAGAAGCCCGGAGACGCCACAGTGATCAGGCTGGAAGAGGTTGCGCAGGATTACGGCGATCGCCGACTGCTGCGCGATGTCGACCTGCATATCGCAAAGGGGTCCTTCCACTTTCTGACCGGCCCGTCGGGCGCGGGCAAGACCACCCTTCTGCGCCTGTGCTACGGGGAACTGACGGCCAGCCGCGGGCGCGTGCTGCTGTTCGGCGAGGACCGGAAGGACATGGGGCGTGACGCACTGGCCGATGCGCGCCGGCAGGTCGGCGTGATCCATCAGGATTGCCGGTTCCTGGATCATCTGGGCGTGGCCGAGAATGTCGCCCTGCCGTTTACCGCCGCCGGCCTGCCGGTGCCCGCGGATGATCTGCGCGAATTGCTGGGTTGGGTGGGGCTGGCCGCTCAGGCGCAGGCGCGCCCGCCCACCCTTTCGGGCGGCGAACGCCAGCGCGCGGCGCTGGCGCGCGCCGTGATCGCGCAGCCCGCCGTGGTGCTGGCCGACGAGCCCACGGGAAATCTGGACTGGGAGATGTCGCTGCGCATCCTGTCGCTGCTGGTGGAACTGAACCGGATGGGCACCGCGGTGCTGATCGCCACGCATGACCTGAACCTGATCCGCAGCGCCAAGGCGCAGGTCTCGGCCCGGGTGCTGCGCATCGCCGAGGGCACGCTTCAGTCAGCGGGGTCGGACCTGTGAGCGCGCGGTCCGAACCAAAGGCCCGCGCCGGGCATGCCGGCCGGCATGGGAGAAGGGCGGGGCCGGATGTGGTGCCCGGTTCGGGCTTTACGGCGGTACTGACCACAGGCACCGCGCTGGCGATGGCGTTTCTGGCCGTCTTTGCGCTGGCACTGGGTCTGGGTGCCGACCGGCTGGCCGACCGCTGGCAGGCAACGCTTGCCCAAAGCGCCACGCTGCGTATTTCAGCCCCGGCCGGCGAGATGGCGGTGCAGACCAGCCGCGCGCTGGATATCCTGCGCGCCACGCCCGGCATCGCCTCGGTCCGCGTGCTGGAGCCGGAGGAGCAGCGCGCTCTGCTGGCGCCCTGGTTTGGCCCCGACCTGCCGGTCGAGCGTCTGACCCTGCCCCGCATGATCGAGATCGTCGAGGCCGGCGAGGGGTTCGACCCCGTGGGCCTGCGCATGCGGCTGGTGGCCGAGGTGCCCGGCGCGGTGCTGGACGATCACAGCCGCTGGCGTGCGCCGATGGTGGCCGCGGCGGCGCATCTGCGCACCCTGGCGGTGCTGTCGGTGGCACTGATCGCTGCGGCGACGGCGGCGATGGTTGCGCTGGCGGCCAGTTTCTCGTTGGCGGCCAATGCGCAGGTCATCGCCGTGTTGCGGTTGGTGGGCGCGCGCGACGCCTTCATCGCCCGCGCGTTTACCCGCCGGTTCACCCTGCGCGCGCTGGCCGGCGCGGCGCTGGGCACAGGGCTGGGCATGGGGGCGCTGGCGTTGATGCCCGCGCTGGACGGCATCGCCGGCGATACCGCGCTGGGCGGGATCGGCCTGCGCGGACGGGACTGGCTGTGGCCGCTCTTGGTGCCGCCCTTTGCCGCCATCACCGCCTGGACCGCCACCCGCGCCGCCGCATTCCGCGTTCTGAGGAGGGAAGGCTGATGGCCTATGCCTGGCGCTGGCTGCGCTCGCTGATCTATACGGTGCAGGTCTATGCGATGATGGCGCTGATGGCGGTGTTCTTCACCCCCTGGGCGATGGTCGACCGGCGCGGGGCCTTTGCCGGGGTGCACACCTGGTGCCGTTACGCGCGCTGGACGGCGCGCTGGATGCTGGGCCTGCATTCCGAGGTACGCGGCGAAATCCCGCAGGGCGAAGTGATGATCGCCGCCAAGCATCAGAGCTTTTTCGACATCATCATCCTGGTCAGCGAATTGCCGCGCCCGAAGTTCATCATGAAGAAGGAACTGCGCTTTGCCCCCATCCTGGGCTGGTATGCCGGGCGCATCGGCTGCGTGCCGGTGGACCGGGGCCGGCGCGGCGCGGCGATCAAGGCGATGATGGAACGCGTGCGCGCCGGCCAGCAGGAACCGGGGCAGTTGATCATCTACCCGCAGGGCACCCGCGTGGCGCCGGATGCCGCCTTGCCATACAAGGTCGGCACCGGGCTGCTCTATCAGGAGATGGGCACCGATTGCGTGCCGGTGGCCTGCAATGTGGGCCTCTTCTGGCCGCGCAGGCAGATCTATCGCGCGCCGGGTCTGGCGGTGGTGGAATTCCTGCCCCCCATCGCGCCGGGCGAGGGGTTGCGTGACTTCATGGGCAATCTGGAACGCGTGATCGAGGACCGTTCTGACGCGCTGATGGCAGAGGCCGGCTTTGACGCCCCCGCTGCCCGCGCGGCCGCCCTTACTGCCGCCCGCGCCGCCACCCGCCCGCCTGCATCAACCGACACAGCCCCATGACCTGGATCACCGATATCGCCGCACTGGAGGCGCTTTACCCAGAGCCCCCCTCGCAAGCCGCCCGGGACAAGGTCACGCCGCATCTGACCCCGGCCTATCGCGCCTGGATCGAACGCGCACGCTTCTGCCTGCTGGCCAGCACCGGCCCCGGCGGCACCGATTGCAGCCCGCGTGGCGATGACGGGCCGGTGGTCACGGTTCTGGATGCGGGGACCCTGGCCCTGCCCGACTGGCGCGGCAACAACCGGCTGGACAGCCTGCGCAACATCGTCGCCGACGGGCGGGTGTCGCTGACCTTTATGGTGGCGGGGGCGCAGGACATCCTGCGCGTGAACGGCACCGCGCGGCTGTCGGTCGCGCCGGACCTGCTGGCGCGGTTCGACCGCCAGGGCCGCGGACCCCGCTGCGTGATCGTGGTCGCCCTGGCCGAGGTCTACATGCAATGCGCCAAGTCCCTGATGCGGTCCCGGCTGTGGCAGGACGGCGACCAGTCGGCGGGTCTGCCGACGCTGGGCACCATCCTGCAGGAAATCACCGCCGGCGGGATCGACGGCGCGGCCTTCGACACCGCCGCCCCGGCGCGCAACCGGCAGCGGCTGTGGTAGACGCAACCAGCCCCTGCCACCGCCCTTTTCAGCCCCGCAGGGCTCGCATTGTTGCCGCGATGACCGCCAGAACAGGCGCCGTTCGTCAGACACGGCATCAGGAAATCCATGCAGCGCTTTCTCTACCACGCCCGCGCCACGATCTTTGCCCTGCGCCGGCTGATCGTCTTTCTGGCGATCCTGCCCTGGCTGGTCTGGCTGCCGCCGTCACTGCTGCTGGGCGAGGGCCTGATCCCGCAGGGCTGGGACCGCTGG
>SKHK01000191.1 GCA_007117005.1 Paracoccaceae bacterium | reverse complement strand
TACGCCGGTTTCGTGCTGCTGAGCCTGATGATAATGTCGGTGATGACTTGGGGTCTGCCGGCGCTGGTGATCTCGGCGCTGCTGGCAACGCCGGTCGCCGGGCTGACGCTTGTCGCGATCACCCGCGGCTGATCGCCCTGTCGCGGCGCGGCGCGATCGGCGCTAAGATACCGCCCGTGACAAAAGACGGGTGAGGACATGCGCGAATCGGTTGATGTGCTGGTGGCCGGCGGCGGCGTGGCGGGACTGTCGGCGGCGGCGGCTTTCGGCGCCAGAGGATACAGCGTGTTGTGCGTGGATCCGACCGCCCCCGTGACAGGCGAGGGCGAAAAGGGCGCCGATCTGCGCACCACCGCCTTTCTGCAACCGTCCGTCAGGCTGTTGGACGACGTCGGCCTGTGGTCCCGGCTGGCGCCGCATGCGACCCCGCTGCAGATCATGCGTATCGTCGATGCCGGTGCGCCACAGCCGGAAGTGCGCAAGAGCCATGACTTCGACGCCGCGGATGTCTCTGACCAGCCCTTTGGCTGGAACCTGCCCAACTGGCTGCTGCGGCGCGAGCTTCTCGCCCGGATCGCGGAATTGCCCTCGGTCCGGTTTCTGGCAGGGACGGCCGCCACCGCGCTGCTGACCCGGGAAAGCGAGGCGATCGTCACGCTGGATGACGGGCGCCGGGTCTCTGCCCGGCTGCTGCTGGCCGCCGATGGGCGCAATTCGCGGATGCGTGCGGCGCTGGGCATCGGCGTGCAGACCTTCCGCTACGGGCAAAAGGCGCTGGCCTTTGCCGTGACCCATGATCTGCCGCATCAGAACGTCTCGACCGAAATTCACCGCACCGGCGGGCCGTTTACGCTGGTGCCGCTGCCGGACCGGGACGGCAAACCCTGTTCGGCCGTCGTCTGGATGGAGACCGGCGCCAATATCGCCCGCCTGCAATCCCTGCCGGCGGCGGCGTTCGAGGATGAGATGAACACCCGCGCCTGCGGGCTGTTCGGGCGGTTGCGGCTGGCCTCGGGCCTGACGGTCTGGCCGATCATCGCCCAGATCGCCGAGCGCTTTGACGGCGAGCGCAGCGCGCTGATGGCCGAGGCCGCGCATGTGGTGCCGCCCATCGGCGCGCAGGGGCTGAACATGAGCCTGGCGGACCTGAAGGTGCTGCTGGACCTGGCCACGCCGGAAACGCTGGGCGATGCGGCGATGCTGCGGGCCTATCACCGCCGCCGCTGGCCGGAGGTGCGCCTGCGCGTGGCCGGGGTGGATGCGCTGAACCGGGCCTCGATGGCCCAGGCGCAGCCGCTGCGAGACCTGCGCGCGGCGGCGCTGAACGGCTTTCACGCGCTGGGGCCGGTCCGGCAGGGGCTGATGCGGCTTGGCATCGGGATGCGGTAGCGGCCTGGGCGTATCGGTCAGAACCGCAGCCAGCTTGCCAGGGTGACGCGGCGGCGCCTGTCGCCCCCTACACGCTGGCGCAGCCCCAGTTGCAGATGCGTCCCCGTCCGCCATTCCCAGGCGACCGAGGGTGCCACATACAGCCGGTGCCCCTGCGGCCGGCGTTCGGCCTGCAGCTGCACCATCGCCAGCCAGTCCGGCGCGGGCTGCGCGCCCAGGGTCACACGCCCCTCCCATTCGATCTGCCGGACCTGCCGCACCGGCACCAGCGCCTCGGCGCTGGCTGTGACCCAGCCCTGCCATGGCCGCGTAACCCCACGCCCCCAGGACAGCCCCGGGCGCAGGGCGACGCGCCTGTCCCGGTCACGAAATTCCGCCCCCAGCGACAGGGCCAGCCGATGCACCGCGTCATCGCCGACCAGCGACCGGCGCAGCGCGAAACCGGCAGTTCGGGCGCCATCCTGCGCACGCTCCAGCCGGCCCACCAGCCAGTGACGCCCGTCCAGCCCGGCCTCGCCCCAGACCGAAAGCGACGCCCCCTCGCGCGACAGGCTGAGGAAACGTTCCCCCGCCGGGCGCGGCCAGGGGCTGGCAAGCGCCGGGCTGGCCAGAAGAACCGTCAGAAAGAACAGCAACGCCTGCCGCATGATCAAGTCACCCGCCCCGGGGATCGGTCTGGATGCCCAGAAGACCCGCTCAACCCGAGGATGTAAAGAGCGTGCGCCCGGGCGGGCCGGCGATTGACCGCCTCGGCCGCCCCCCCGCCCTGCCTTTGTGCCGGCCGCATGTTGCACCGGCCCGGCCCGGCGCATAGATTGCCCCTGCGGCGAATACGGCGGCGGCGACTGCCACCCGGCGCCCGGAGGGAAAGAATGACTGACAAGCGTCTGACATTCAAGGAAATGTGTGCCCGCTTCGAGGTCACGCCGCGCACCCTGCGATATTACGAATACATCGAGTTGCTGCAGCCCGAGAAAGAAGGGCGCAACAGGTTCTACACCCCGCGCGAGGTGGCGCGGATGGTCCTGATCCTGCGCGGGCGCCGCTTCGGCTTCAGCCTGGAGGAAATCCGCCAGTGGCTGGAGCTGTACGAGACCCACGGCACCCGCCAGCAACTGAGCGCCTTTATCGACAACGCCGAGCGGCAGCTGGCGGAACTGACCAGGCAGCAGGAAGAGCTGCGCGAGACCATCGCCGACCTCAACAGCCTGCGCGACGATACCGTCCGCCTGCTGGAGAAAGAAACAAAGGGCTGAACGTCGCCCGGTTTGCCTGCGCTGATGCAACCGCTCCATGACGTCACGTTTCGCTTACGTTAACGTCAACTTTGCTGGTAGAGGCCGTGCCGACATCCTATGTCCCGTTGCAAATGCGCGCCGAGGGCGCAATGCAGGCGACAGAAAAGGCAAGGCGATGGACAGCGAAAACGTCATGACGATCCGCGAGATGTGCGAGGCCTTCGACGTCACGCCCCGCACCCTGCGTTTTTACGAGGCAAAGGAGCTGCTGTTCCCGCTGCGCCAGGGGCAGAGGCGGCTTTTCACCCGCCGAGACCGGGGCCGGCTGAAGCTGATCCTGCGCGGCAAGCGTTTCGGCTTCAGCCTGGAGGAGATGCGCCAGCTTCTGGACCTTTATGACCGCGGCGACGCGCAGGAAGAACAGCTTCGCCGCACCTATGAGGTCGCGCGCGAGCGGCTGGCACAGATGGAAAGCCAGCGCGACGAATTGAACGAGGCGATCGAGGAATTGCGCGGGCAACTGGAATGGGGCGCAGAGATGATCGCCTCTTTCCGCCGCCCGGCCGCAGAATAGACCGCCCTTCCCGGACCAGACAAAGACGACAGGCGCTATCCCGCGCCGAAAGGGAGACCAAGATGCCCAGCTACACCGCCCCCGTGAAGGATTTCCAGTTCATCCTGCATGACCTGCTTGCCACCCCGCAGGCCGGCATCCCCGGTTACGAGGATCTGGAAGCCGATTTCACCAACGCCATCCTGGAGGAAGCCGGCAAGCTGGCAACCGACAAGCTGGCGCCGGTCAATGCCTCTGGCGATGCCGAGGGCTGCGTGCTGGAAAACGGTGTCGTGCGCACGCCAAAGGGCTTCCGCGAGGCCTTCGAGGCGGTGAAGGAAGGCGGCTGGAACGGGCTCGATCTGCCCGAGCGGTATGGCGGGCAGAACCTGCCGGTTCTGATGGGCTCGGCCGTGGGCGAGATCATGTGCTCGGCCAACATGGCGCTGAACATGTATCAGGGCCTGACCCATGGCGCGATCAACGCCATGCTGGCCCATGCGACGGATGCGCAGAAGGACATGTACCTGCCGAAGATGGTGTCGATGGAATGGACCGGCACCATGAATCTGACCGAGCCGCATTGCGGCACCGATCTGGGCCTGATCCGCACCAAGGCAGAGCCGCAGGACGACGGCAGTTATGCGATCACCGGCCAGAAGATCTTCATCTCGGCCGGCGAGCATGACATGGCCGAGAACATCATCCATCTGGTCCTGGCCAAGGCCCCGGGCGGGGGCGAAGGCACCAAGGGCATCAGCCTTTTCCTGGTGCCGAAGTTCCTGGTCAACGAGGATGGCAGCCTCGGCGCGCGCAATGGCGTGTCGGTCGGCGCCATCGAGGAAAAGATGGGCATCCACGGCAATGCCACCTGCGTGATGAACTATGACGGCGCAAAGGGCTGGCTGGTGGGCGAGCTGCACAAGGGCATGCGCGCCATGTTCGTGATGATGAACGAGGCCCGGCTGGGTGTGGGCGTGCAGGGCTATGCCCAGGCCGAGGCCGCCTACCAGAACGCGCTCGCCTATGCCAAGGACCGCCTGCAGGGCCGCGCCGTCACCGGGGCCGAGAACAAGGACGGCCCCGCCGACCCGCTGATCGTGCACCCCGATATCCGCCGCAACCTGATGGACCAGAAAAGTTTCGTCGAGGGGGCGCGCGCCTTTGCCATGTGGGGGGCGCATCTGATCGACCGCTCGCACCGCGCCGGGGACAGTGACGCCGAGGGGCTGGTGTCGCTGCTGACCCCGGTGATCAAGGGCTTCCTGACCGACAAGGGCTTCGACATGACCGTGCAGGCCCAGCAGGTATTCGGCGGACATGGCTATATCGAGGAATGGGGCATGTCGCAGTTCGTGCGCGACGCCCGCATCGCCATGATCTACGAGGGCGCGAACGGCATCCAGGCGCTGGATCTGGTGGGCCGCAAGCTGGCCGCCGATGGCGGCAAGCCGGCGATGGCCTTCTTCGAAATGGTCAAGGG
>SKHK01000164.1 GCA_007117005.1 Paracoccaceae bacterium | reverse complement strand
GTCAAGACTGTCGAAGACGGGGTAGAAGCGGGGCAGCGTCATAGCCAGGCCTTTCCGATCACGGGAGTCGAGGGCTGCGCCATGTCGCGCGGGGCCATCGGGTCGGCGCCCTGCGCCAGCGCCCCGGCCTGCACCGCCAGCGCGAAGGCCCGCGCCATGGCCACCGGGTCGCCCGCCTGCGCCACGGCGGTGTTCAAGAGCACTGCATCGAACCCCATTTCCAGCGCATCGGCGGCCTGGCTTGGCAGGCCCAGCCCCGCGTCGATGACCATCGGCACATCGGGGAAGGCCGCGCGCAGGGTGCGCAGCCCGTAGCGATTGTTCAGCCCCAGGCCAGAGCCGATGGGCGCACCCCAGGGCATCAGCACGCGCGCGCCCGCATCCAGCAGACGCGCGGCCAGCACCTGATCCTCGGTCGTGTAGGGAAAGACCTGAAAGCCGTCGGCGGCCAGCGTCTCGGTCGCCTCCAGCAGGCCGAAGGGATCGGGCTGCAGCGTGTCGGCATGGCCGATGACCTCCAGCTTGATCCAGTCGGTTTCGAACAGCTCGCGGGCCATCTGCGCGGTGGTGATCGCCTCGCGCGCACTGTGGCAGCCGGCGGTGTTGGGCAGAATATGCACGCCCAGCCCCTTGATGATCTCCCAGAAACCCTGGCCCTGCCCCCCCTCGCGGCGCAGCGAGACGGTCGCCACCGCCGCGCCGGACTGGCGGAACGCGGCCTCCAGCACGGCCGGAGAGGGGTATTGCGCCGTGCCCAGCATCAGCGGGTTGGCCAGCGTCACGCCGTAGAAATCGCGCATCGCCCTCAGCCCCCCTGCATGGGTGCCAGCACTTCCAGCCGGTCGCCGGGGCTGATGACAGTATCGGCGCGCGCGCCCTTCGGCACGAAATTTCCGTTCAGCGCCGTGGCCACGCGCGCATCGGCCCAGCCCAGTTCCACCAGCGCCGCGGCCAGGGTTTCGGCCGCGATCTCGCGCGCCTCGCCATTCACGTCAATCTTCATGGACCAGATCCCCCTTTGTGCCCCGGGTCAGATAATCGACCGCCTGCGCGGCCAGCGCCGGCGCCATCAGATAGCCGTGCCGAAAGAGCCCGTTCAGATGCACCACGCCGCCGCGCAGGGTCACGCGCGGCACGTTGTCGGCAAAGGCCGGGCGCAGGTCGGCGCCGGTTTCCAGCAATTCGGCCTCGGCAAAGCGGGGGTCCAGCGCATAGGCCGCGCTGAGCAGTTCCAGCACCGCGCGGGCCGAAACCCCGCGCCGGTCGGCGCTTTCAAGCTGCGTGGCGCCCAGCATGAACACCCCATCCGCGCGCGGCACGATGTAAAGCGGGTGGCGCGGGTGCAGCAGCCGCACGGGGCGCGAGAGGCGGATTTCCGGCGCGCGCAGCACCACCATCTCGCCGCGCACGCCGCGCAGGCCGGGCAGGCCCGCGGCCATGCCGCGCGCGTCGATCACCGGGCCCTTGACGCTGTCCGGCGTCACCTCTGCCCGCTCGATTTCGATGCCCTGCGCCGCCAGCGCCGCCACCAGACCCGACAGCGCGTTGCGCGGGTCCAGATGCGCCTCGCTGTAAAAGAACAGCGCGTCCTTGTGCGCGGTCAGGTCGGGCTCCAGCGCGGACAGGTCGGTCACGCGGCGATGGCCGCTGGTGCGGCGGGCAAAGCGGTCCAGCTCGCCCCGGTCGCGCTGCAGGGCGACGACGAGGGAGCCGCGATAGTCCACCGGCGTCACCCCTTCCCAAAAGGCCGCGGCCGCCTGGCCATGGGCGACAACGGCGGGTTCGGCCACCGCGCCCTCGCAGAACGGCGCCAGCATGCCGCCGGCCCACCAGGAACAGCCATGCGGACCGGGTGGCCCATGCCGGTCGATCAGCCGTGGGGTCAGCCCCGCGCGCACGCAGGTCAACGCCGCGCACAGGCCCGCGACACCCGCGCCGATGATGGTGACGTCAGCCATCTGCCCAGATCCCGTGGAAATGATGCACCGGCCCGTGGCCGGACCCCACGCCCAGCCCGTCGGCCGCGGCGATGGCGCCCTGCAGGTAGCGATGCGCGGCGCGCACCGCATCCTCCAGCGTCTTGCCGCTGGCCAGTCCGGCGGCAACGGCAGCCGAGAGCGTGCAGCCGGTACCATGCGTGTTCGCCGTCTGCCGGCGCGGAGCGGTCAGGCGGGTGATGCCGGTCTCGGTGACCAGCAGATCGACGCATTCCGCCCCCGCCGCGTGCCCGCCCTTCATCAGCACCGCCTGCGCACCCATCGCGCGCAGGGCCTGGGCCTGGGCGGTCATTGCGGCCTCATCCGTCGCGGCGGGCTGGCCCAGCAGGTCGGCGGCCTCGGGCAGGTTGGGGGTCAGCAGCGTGGCGCGGGGCAGAAGCTCCCGGCGCAGGGCCGCCAGCGCCTCGTTTGGCAACAGCCGGTCGCCGGATTTGGCCACCATCACCGGGTCCAGCACCACGGGCACGCCGCGCCCGCCCAGCCCGGCCGCGACGGTGGCGATGGCCTCTGGCCCGCCCAGCATGCCCAGTTTGACCGCGCGCACCGCCAGATCGTCAAAGACCGCGTCGATCTGGGCCGCGATCATCGCCGGGCTGGCGGGTTCGACCATGGTGACGGCACGGGTGTTCTGCGCCGTCAGCGCGGTGATGACGCTGGCGCCATAGACGCCCAGCGCCGAAAAGGTCTTCAGATCGGCCTGAATACCCGCCCCGCCCCCGCTGTCGGAGCCTGCGATCGTCAATGCGATATCGGCCATGCACGCCCCCTTGCTGTGCCTGCCGGGCAAAGGGGGCGATGTCCTGCACAAGCGTCTTGTGCGCACCGTTCCCTACGCCGGCATTGCCCGGATCAGGTTCGATGGGTTGGCGATCACCTCTCAGCCCGGCCGGGCACCCCAACGGTGCAACAGACGTAACCCGTCACCCACGCGCTTTCAAGAGAGCATCAGACGGGGGCGCATCCGGGGGCGCGCGTCAGCCCGGCCGCTGGCGGGTGTAAAGCACCGCCATGCTGTCATGCAGCGTCAGCGGCCCGCCCAGATAATCGCTGCCGATGCTGGGCGAACGCAGCGCGACATGCCAGCCGCCCCCCTCCAGCCCCGGCACGGGCAGCGTCAGCGGGTCGATATCGACCAGCGGCTTGCCCTCCAGATGCGCGATCATGAAGACCTGCTCGCCATCCGGCCCGTTGCGCAACGCGTGAAAGGCCACGGTGCCAGCGGTGGGGCGCAGATAGTCGAACACATCGCCCGGCCCGTGATTGTCCCGCAGCCAGGGCCGCGCGGCGCGAAATTCGCGCAGGGCCAGCATATAGGCGGTATGCGCATCGCCCAGACGGTCCAGGTAATTGGCGACATTGCAGTAATCATGCATGTCATCCATCCAGGCCCGCGCCACGCGCTTCAGCACGGCCGCGTCATAGGTGCCGGGCCCTTCCAGCGGGGGATCGACGGCGTTGAGCAGCTTTGCCATCACGTCGAGGTCGTAATCCGTGGCCTCGACCAGCGAAGGCAGGATCACGCAGAACCGCTCCAGCCCCGCGCGGTCGTCAAAGCCCAGCTCTTTCAGCCGGCGGAAATTGCCGGGCTCGGAATAGGTGTAGCTGTCCACCTGCCAACCCAGCGAAATCGCCTCTTCCGCCACCACCTTGACGCCATACTGGTCATCCTGGTTACGGATGAAGCCCCAGGCCGCGCGCGCCATGGCGTTGAGAAAATCCATCGGCACGCCGGGAAAGGCCACATAGGTCAGCATCTGCGCGGCCGCGTGGTCATAGGCGCGGTCCAGGATCTCCATATGGGTGTCGCCCAGGCGGGTGTTGATGTTCAGCTTGGGGTTGATCTGGGTGCCCCGGCGCAGCGTGTCGTGGTTGGCGCAGCCGGAAATCCAGTTCGCGCCATGCTCGACGATTTCGCGGATGCGCCAGAATTTCGACAGCCAGAACGTATACAGAAACGGCGTGTTATGGGCGAATGTCAGCGGCCCCCACTGGAACACGTCATCATCGCGCTGCGCCCGGATCACGGCGCGGTAATCCGAGGAAAGCTCCCAGTCCTCGTCCGGCCAGGGGCGGCCGTCTTCAAAGATGAACCAGGGGCGAAAACGGCGGCCAGCGACCTCTTGCTCGATATCGGCCATTTCCTGCAGGTAGTCGTCGTCATGGCGCAATTCCTGCGCGTCCGCGTCCCACCATTTGAAATCCTGTGCGCCATCGACGCGCACCCCGTCGGCGCCGAAATTGACCTTGCGGCGCTGCATCTCCTGCAGGATCGCGCGGACCACCGGGTTGCGGTAGTTCAGGTTCTGGCCATACATGTTCGGCCCGGCGAAAAAGTGGTGGCTCAGGCCCCGCAGGCCCTGGTTGTCGCTATGGCCGAAGACCACATCCAGGATCAGCTTTTTCGGCTTGCCGGGAAAGTTGTGCAGCGCGGCGGCCAGGTCCACCAGTTCGTCCGGGCGGTCGGTTTCCAGCATCGACGGGTTGACCGCGGCCATGCCGGCGATGACCACGTCATAGCCCCAGTTGGTGGTGTCGGGGCGGCGGATATCGACGACCAGTTCATCCTCGCGGTCCTTGATCTCGGTCCAGAAATCCGGGCCGGCCTCGTAGACGGTGGTGGGTTCCACCGGCAAAAGCTGCACCGTGTCATAGCCCATGAAAATACGGTCCGCGGGTTCAAGATCGGCGCCCTGTTCGACGCGTTCGCCCAGCGTGGTGATGTGGCGCGCCAGGCCAGCCAGGCTCATGCTGGAGGTTGCGGTGGGCACATGGACCTGCAGGATATTCGTCACCGGGCCGAATTTGTGCACCGTGCCTTCGGGCAGCGCGGCATAATACCCCTTGTCGGTGCGGGCGTCCTGCATGGCTTGCGTGTCATAGTATTCGGCCGGGGCGAAGGCGCCGAAGGGCAGCGAATCGGCCAGCGGGTCCAGCACCCGGTTCCAGCGGTTTTCGCTGTCGCGCCAGACCAGCGAATAGAAGCTGCCCACCCGGTCCCGCCGGCCCGCGCGCATGCCGTCGATGGCCGCCACGCACCAGGCGTCGATCCGCGCCACCGGCACCCGGCTGCGGCGAAAGGTCAGCGTCTGGCGTGAGCGTGACAGCGCCGTGTCGCCGTCGACATCCAGCACCTCGATGAAGATATCGTCGTCATAGACCCGGCGTTCCTGCAGTTCCGGCGCCCAGAACATGACCTCGCAGTGATCGCCCGCGCGATGCGCGCCCAGCCGGCGGGCCAGCAGGCGCGCGGCATCCAGCATCGGCAAGCCCGCATGCAGCGTGTCCGACACCCAGTCGGCCAGCGCGCCGGTGGCGGGTTCGTTGCGGGTAACGGGGCCGGTATCGGTGATCGCGTCCATCAATCGCCCTCATGCATGAAATAGAACCCGCTCAGCGGCGGCAGGGTCAGCGCCAGCGATTGCGCATGCCCGTGGCGGGGTTCAGCGCGCGTGGTCACGCCGCCCAGATTGCCCTGCCCGCTGCCGCCGTAATGCGGCGCGTCGGTGTTCAGCACCTCGCGCCAGCGGCCCGGGCGCGACACGCCCAGCCGCCAGTCGCCATGCGCGCGGGCCGAGAAGTTGAAGACCCCCAGCACCGGCGGCGCGCCCCCCTCGCCATGGCGCAGAAAGGCCAGGACATTGTCCTGTGCCGCCGCGCCGTCGATCCATTCGAACCCGTCGGCCCGGCAATCGCGCGCATGCAGCGCCGGCAGGCGGCGGTAAAGCCCGTTCAGGTCGCGCAGCAGGTCGCGCAGGCCGGCATGGCCGGGGTCGCCCAGCGCATCCCAGTCAAGCTGGCGCTCTTCCGACCATTCGCCGCGCTGGCCGAATTCCTGCCCCATGAACAAGAGCTTCTTGCCCGGATGCGCCCACATGAAGGCGTAATAGACCCGCAGATTGGCCAGCTTCGTCGCATGCTCGCCCGGCATCTTGCCGTAAAGCGAGCCCTTGCCATGCACCACCTCGTCATGGCTGAGCGAGAGGACGAAATTCTCGCTGAAGGCATAGCCCAGACCCTGGGTCATCTGGCCGTGGTGATGGGCGCGGTGAACCGGGGCCTTCTGCATGTATTCCAGCGTGTCATGCATCCAGCCCATGTTCCATTTGAACCCGAAGCCCAGCCCCCCGTCATGCACCGGGCGCGAGACGCCGGGCCAGGCGGTCGATTCCTCGGCGATGGTCATGATGCCGGGGTCCTCGCCATAGACGGCGGTGTTGAGCGCGCGCAGGAAATCGATCGATTCCAGGTTTTCGCGCCCGCCATGGCGGTTGGGGATCCATTCGCCGTCCTTGCGGCTGTAATCGCGGTAAAGCATCGAGGCCACGGCATCCACCCGCAGCGCATCGACGTGAAATTCCTTCAGCCAGTAAAGCGCGTTGGCGGTCAGGAAATTCACCACCTCGCGCCGGCCCAGGTTGTAGATCAGGGTGTTCCAGTCCGGGTGATACCCCTCGCGCGGGTCGGCATGTTCGTAAAGCGCGGTGCCGTCGAACCGGCCCAGCCCGTGCGCATCGGCGGGGAAATGCGCGGGCACCCAATCCATGATCAGGCCCAGCCCGGCACCGTGGCAGGCATCGACGAAGGCGCGAAAGTCATCGGGTGTGCCGAAACGGCTGGTCGGCGCGTAAAGCCCCACCGGCTGATAGCCCCAGGACGCATCGAGCGGGTGCTCGGTGACCGGCAGCACCTCGATATGCGTGAAGCCCAGATCGGCGGCATAGGGCACCAGTTGGTCGGCCAGTTCCCGGTAGGTCAGCCAGCGCCCGTCATCATGGCGCCGCCAGCTGCCCAGATGCACCTCGTAGACGGAAATCGGCGCGTCAGGGCGGTGGCGGGCGGCGCGGGTCTGCATCCAGTCACCATCGCGCCAGTCATGCCCGGGCAGATCGGCGACGATCGAACAGTTGCCCGGCCGCAATTCGCTGCGAAAGCCCACGGGGTCGCTTTTCGGCATGGGCAGGCCGCCGCCGGCGGGGGCGATTTCGTATTTGTAGCGCGCGCCGGGGGCGAGGTCAGGCAGGAACAGCTCCCACACCCCGGTGACGCCGCGCCGGCGCATGGGGTGGCGGCGCCCGTCCCAGCCGTTGAAATCACCGATGACCGAAACGCGCCGCGCCGCTGGCGCCCAGACGGCAAAGACCACGCCCGCCGCGCCCTCATGCGTGACGGAGCGCGCGCCCAGCCGGTGCCAGAGCCGCCGGTGCGCGCCCTCGGATATCAGATGCTCGTCCAGCGCGCCCAGCACGGGGCCGAACTGCCAAGGGTCGGTGACGTGCCACGCATCGCCGCCGCGCCGCGCGGTGATGGTGTAGCGGCCGGGGTGGTCGGCCAGCGCCACGGCGAAAACCCCGTCGGGGTGCAGCCGCGTCATGGGACGGGCGACATCCCCGCCCCCATCCCCGACCCCTTGCAGCGTGGCGCTTTCGGCACCGGGCAGGAAGCTGCGCACCACCCAGCCGTCGCCCTGCGGATGCGCGCCCAGCAGGGCAAAGGGCTCGCCCTCTTCGCCGCGCACCAGGGCCGCGATGGCGGCATCGGCGCGCGCATCGGTCAGGCCTTCGGCTTCGGCATCGGTCGGCTGGTCGGCGTGGGATGCGCCTGTCATGGCGTCTCCTTTGTCTCGGATCCGGCGCAGGCGCGGCCTCACGCGGCGTGATGGGCGGCGGGCGTGCCGGGGCTGTCGCCCGGCGTGTCATCCCCGCCCGAGGCATCCAGCACCGCCCGCCCCCAGGCGCGAATGTCGTTGCGCGCCACCACCGCACGCAGCGCCTTCATGCGGCCGCGGCGTTCGTCAAGAGGCATGTCCAGCGCGGTCATGATCGCCTGATCCATGGCCCGGTGCGAATAGGGGTTGGTGATCACCGCCTCCTGCAGTTCGACCGCCGCGCCGGCGAATTCCGACAGCACCAGCACCCCGTCGCCATCGACCCGCGCGGCGGTGAATTCCTTTGCCACCAGGTTCATGCCGTCCACCAGCGGCGTGATCCAGGCGACATCGGCGGCGCGGTAATAGGCGACCAGTTCGTCAAACGGTATCGCCCGCGAAATCAGCGCGATGGGCTGCCATTCCAGCGTGCCGAACCGGCCGTTGATGCGCCCGGCAAGCTGTTCGAGTTCGGACTGCACAGCCTCATAGGCGACCATATTGCGGTTGGCGCTGACCGAGACATGCATCAGCCGCAGCGTGCCGGCCAGATCGGGGTTGGCCTCCAGCACGCGCTCGAAAGACAAAAGCTGATCGACCCCGCCCTTGGTGTAATCGGTGCGCCCCACCGACAGGATCAGCTTGTCGCCGCCCAGGCCCGCGCGGATCTCGGCGGCCTGGGCGGCGGTTTCCGGGCGGCTGGCGCGGGTCTCGATATAGGCGGCATCCACCCCCACCGGGGCCACCCGCAGCGCCACGTCACTGCCGCGATACTGCAGGCAGGTCGGCACGGTGCGTTCGTTCAGCGCGCCCCCTTCGGCCTGCATGTCGGGCGCGACATCCTGGCGGTCGGTGATCTGCGCCTCGGTCAGGCTGGTGGCCACGGCGGCGAAATTGGCGGCGTAGCGGGGAATGTGAAAGCCCACCTCGTCACAGGCCAGCAGGCTTTCCACGATCTCGCGCCGCCAGGGCAGGACGTTGAACACATCCGCCGCAGGAAAGGGCGTGTGGTGGAAGAACGCGATGCGCACATCCTTGCGCATCTGGCGCAGATAGCCAGGCACCAGCCAAAGGTTGTAGTCATGCACCCAGACCACCGCCCCCGGCGCGGCCTCGGCCGCCGCGGCCTCGGCAAAGCGCCAGTTCACCTCGCGGAAGTTCGGCCAGTCCACGGGATCGTAGTTGTAGCGATCCTTGAAGCCGTGCAGGATCGGCCAGAATGCCTCTTTCGAGGTGATGTGATAGAATTCCCGCACCTGATGTTCGGTCAGCGGCAGACGGGTGACGGAATAACGGCCAAAGGCGTCGTCGATCTGCACCACCGGGTCGAAACCGGGATTGGCGGTGTCCTCGGCCAGTTTCCAGGCCACCCAGGCGCCCTTGTCCACGCGGCCGAAAAAGCTTTTCAGCGTGGGCACGATGCCGTTGGGGCTCTTGTTCTCGCGCAGGACGGTCTGTCCGTCGATCTCGACCTCTTCATAGGGTTGTCGGTGATAGACGATGACAAGATCAGATGACACGGGTATCCCCCCTTTGGTCGGTCGGTTTGTCGGCGCGGATGGCAGTCCGGCGCCCGGTGTGGCACGCAGTGCGGTGCCCGTTCAGACGGGGCTGCGCGCCATGAAATCAAAGCGGCGAATGGCCTCGGCGATACCCGCCGCGCCATGGCCGGTCGCGTGATGTACATGGGCGGCACCGCCCAGCCGCTCGATCAGCGCGGGTTCGGAATTGCCCACCGCCACCGCCGGCAGGCCCAGCGCCAGCATCGACAGGTCATTGAGCGTGTCGCCCGCCACCAGCACGCGGTCCTCGGCGACGCCCAGATCGGCCAGCAGGCGGCGCAGGGACGGCCCCTTGCTGATCCCGCGCGGCAGCACGTCGAAGAAACGGTTGTCCGACGCCAGCGCATCCAACCCCATGTCGCGCACGATGTCAAAGGCGCGGGGGTCGAACCGGTCCGGCGCCATGTCATAGCTGACCCGGTAGCGGAAGGGCGTGGGCTGCAGGCGCAGCCCGTCCATGCCGTCCAGCGCCGCGCGCACCCGCGCCCCGGCATCGCCCCAACGCGCAGCGATTTCGACCTCCAGCGCCGGCAGGGGGGCGAACCCCCGCCCCGTGCCATCCGGCCCGGCGATGGTGGTGCCCACATCGCCAACCACGAAATCCGGCCGCGGCACGCGCCCGTCGGCGGTCAGCCTGGCGATGAAGTCCAGATCACGCCCGGTGACGAAGATCAAACCCACCCGGGCGCGGTTATCCTGCAGCCAGCCATAAAGCGCGTCACGCTCGGCCGCGCTGCCGCCCAGAAAGGTGCCGTCCAGATCGGTGGCCAGCACCATTGCCTTTTCGGTCAGCACGGGGCCGGCGTTGGGGGAATCAGAGGTCATGCAGCGCCTTCCTTTGGCGGGGTGGTTTGCGCGGCGGCGGCACTGCGCCCCTGCGCGGGGTGGTCGAAGGACAGGTCCATCGCGCGCGGCTCTGCCTCGATGGGGCGCGACCACAGCGTGGCAAAGGCCGCGTGCAGGTCGGCCCCGTCATGCAGGATAGTGCGCACCGTCTCGCAGATCGGCATGGCGACGCCCACGCGCCGCGCCAGATCGGTGACGGAACGCGCGTTCACCTCGCCCTCCACGACCACGGGCTGGCCGTCGAAACACTCGGCGCGCGGAGTGCCACGGCCCAGTTGCTGGCCCAGCGACATGTTGCGCGAGGTGGGGCTGGAGCAGGTGAGCGTCAGATCGCCGGTGCCCGACAGGCCGGTCACCGTTTCACGCCGCCCGCCCAGCGCCTCGGCCAGGGCCTTCAATTCGTCCAGGCCCCTTGTGATCAGCGCCGCGCGCGTATTCTCGCCATAGCCCGCGCCATCCATCATCCCGCAGGCGATGGCGATGACATTCTTCACCGCGCCGCCGATTTCGACGCCGATCAGATCGTCCGAGACATAGGCGCGAAAGGTCGCGGTGCTGAGCGAGACCGCCATGCGCACCGCCGGGCTGGCCGCCGGTTCCAGCCGGTCGGCGAAACTGAAGGGAAAGGCCACAGTCGCCGCCGTCGGATGGCCCAGCGCCACCTCACGCGCAAAGGTAGGGCCGGAAATCACGCCAACAGGGCGGTTGCCCAGTTCCTCTTCGGCGACCTGGGTCATCAACAGGCCGCTGCGTTCCTCGATCCCCTTGGCGCAGATCGCCACGGGGATGCCGGCCGGGGCATGGCGGGCCACGGCGCGGGCCACCGCGCGCACGCTCGTCGAGGGCACGACGATCAGCGCCGCCTCGGCATCCTGCAGCGCGCGGGCCAGGTCCGGTTCGGCGCGCAGCCCGTCAGGCAGGGTCACACCGGGCAACAGGCGCGGGTTCATGCGCTCGGCCGCGATGGCCTGCATCACGGTGGCGTCGCGGCCCCATAGCCGCACCGCCTGCCCCGCCTGCGCCAGTGTCGCGGCCAGCGCAGTGCCCCAGCTGCCAGCGCCGATCACCGCGATGCGCGCAAACGGGCGCGGGGTGGCGGCCGGCAGGGCGTTGGCAGGCAGGGCGGAATTGTCTGCGTTCATCATTTCCCCATCAAAAGTGGCCGCAACGGCCGGTTACCGGAACAGAACCGCGTCTGTTGCCCGGACAGACCCCGTCGCCTGGGCGATAACTGTCTGCTGGGCAAGAAACGGGCACGCTGCCCGCCGCCCCGGCAGCACATCAGAACGCCACCCACCGACAGTCGCGCAGAAGAACGCAACGGGCCCGTGACGGCTCCCGCTTTCGGGGGATTCAACCGCGCTGGCGTGCCTAGCATGGCAATCACATAGAGCCGCAGACAGGTTTTCGCCAGAAGCGGCCGCGATGCAAGCGTGCTTCGCCTATTTTTTATTCACTTCGGAATGGTCAGGCCATTTTCGCCCAAAATTTACGCACCTGTCGCCGTTGAGGCTGATCACCCCCCATCCCCTGATGGCTGACGCATCGCAAACACGGCTTGCGCGGGGCGGCTTCTTGCTGCGATGTGTCGGGGCCTGCACAATAGCGCAGAAACCCTGCCGACAAGGTCTGCCATGCCGCTGCACCCGACCCGACGTTGCCTGATCGCCGCCCTGGCGCTGCTGCCTTTGGGCGCGGGGCCGGCGCGGGCGCGTGCCGATGCGCCGGTCATCGCCGCGGCTTCGGACCTGCAATTCGCCATCGAGGAAATCGCCGCGGCCTTTACCGCAGAGACCGGCATGCGGGTGCGGCTGGCGCTGGGCTCGACCGGCAATTTCGCCCGCCAGATCCGCGCGGGGGCGCCGTTCGAACTGTTCATGGCCGCCGACGAGCAATTCATCATCGACCTGCACGCCGACGGGCTGACGCGGGACGCGGGCAGCCTCTATGCCATCGGCCGGCTGGCGCTGGTGGCGCCGCCGGGCGCGGCGCTGGTGCCCGATGACGGGCTGGACGGGCTGGCCGCGATGCTGCAGGCCGGGCAGATCACCCGTTTCGCCATCGCCAACCCCGAACACGCCCCCTATGGCATGCGCGCGCGCGAGGCGCTGATCACCCGCGGGCTGTGGGACCGGCTGCGCCCCGCGCTGGTGATGGGCGAAAATGTCAGCCAGGCGGCGGCCTTTGCGCTGTCGGGCAATGCGCAGGGCGGCATCATCGCGCTGTCGCTGGCGCTGGCGCCGCCCATCGCCGCGCGCGCCCGCCACGCGCTGATCCCGGATGCCTGGCACCAGCCCCTGCGCCAGCGCATGGCGCTGATGCGCAATGCCGGCCCGGTGGCGCAGGCGTTTCATGACTATCTCTCTGCCCCGCCCGCACGCGCAACGCTGGCGCGCCACGGGTTCGTGTTGCCGGAAGGGGGGTAGCGGATGGACTGGCTTGCCCTGACCCTATCGCTGCAACTGGCGGGCTGGACGGTGGCGATCCTGCTGCCGGTGGCGGTGGTGCTGGGCCGGGTGCTGGCGTTTCGCGCCTTCCGCGGCAAGGCGCTGGCCGAGGCGCTGGTGATGCTGCCCCTGGTGCTGCCACCCACGGTGCTGGGGTTTTACCTGCTGGTGGGGCTGGGCGCGTCCTCGCCCATCGGGCGGGCCTGGGCGGGGCTTTTCGGCCAGCCGCTGGTGTTCAGCTTTCCGGGGCTGGTCGCGGCCTCTGTGCTGTCCAGCCTGCCCTTTGCGGTGCAGCCGGCGCAACGCGGGTTTCAGGCCATCCCGCCCGCCCTGCGCGAGGCCGCGGCGACCTGCGGCATGACACCCGCCCGCGCGCTGTGGCGGGTGGAACTGCCGCTGGCCTGGCCGGGGCTGGTCACCGGCATGGTGCTGGTCTTTGCGCATACGCTGGGCGAATTCGGCGTGGTGCTCATGGTGGGCGGGTCCATCCCGGGCGAGACGCGCACCATCGCCATCGCTATCTATGACCGCGTGCAGGCCTTCGACATGGCCGCGGCGGGCGTGATGTCGGCGGTGCTGGTGGCGGTCTCGCTGGTCACCATCGCCTTGACCTTCGCGCTCTCGGCGCGCGTCGGGCGCAGGCTGGGCTGATGGCGCTGGAGGTCATGGCCAAAGCCCGCGCGCCGATCCCGTTGGCGGTCGACCTGAGGGTGGCACCGGGCGAGATCATGGCCCTCGTCGGCCCCTCCGGCGCGGGCAAATCGACGGTGCTGCGCCTGATCGCCGGGCTGTGGACGCCGCCCGCAGGGCGCGTGCGCGTGGACAGCGAGACCTGGCTGGACACGGGGCCGCAGGCAGGCCGCAGCACGGTGAACCTGCCGCCCCATCGCCGGCGGCTGGGCATGGTGTTTCAGGATTACGCGCTGTTTCCCCACATGACGGCGGCGCAGAACGTCATGGCAGCGATGGACCGCGCCGACGCAAGCGAGGCCGCGCGCCTGCTGGACCTGATGCAACTGGGGGGGCTGGGCGATCGCCACCCCGCGCAGCTATCGGGCGGCCAGCGGCAGCGCGTGGCGCTGGCCCGCGCGCTGGCGCGCCGGCCCCGGGTGCTGCTGCTGGACGAGCCGTTCTCGGCCGTCGATCAGGCAACCCGCGCGGCCCTTCAGGCGCAAATCACCGCGCTGCGCGGGCGGCTGGACATGCCGGTGGTGCTGGTCACCCATGATCTGGGCGAGGCGCAGCGCCTGGCCGACCGCATGGCCGTCCTGCAGGGCGGGCGCGTGCTGGTTCAGGGCAGCGTGGCGCAGGTCATGGCCGATGCCCCCGCGCTGCGGGCGCTGGGCATCCGCGAACTGGCCGCGATGCTGCCCGCGACGGTGACCGAGCATCTGCCCGACGGGCTGTCGCGGCTGGACAGCATTGCCGGCCCGCTGTTCCTGCCCGGCGTGACCGCCGCGCCGGGTCAGCCGGTACAGGTGCGGATCATGGCCCATGACGTGATCCTGTCGCGCGCCCGGCCAGAGGGGCTGTCAGCGCAGAACATCCTGCCCGGCCGCGTGGCGCGGGTTGTCCCGGGCGCCGGGCCGGGGATGATGGTGCATGTCACGCTGGGCGGCGACGGTGACGAGGGTCAGGGCAGCGGGGGTCAGGGCGGCGCGGGAGAGGTCGGCGTGGACCGGGGCGGGCACGAGATCATCGCCCGCATCACCCGCCGCGCCGCCGACCAGATGGCCCTGCAACCCGGCCAGCCGGTGCATGCGATCCTGAAATCCCTTTCGGTGGCGCGCGATCAGCTTGCCACTGGCAGCGTGGTCGCGGACGGCGGGAAAGCCATGGACAGAACCCCGGGCGAGCGCTAACAAAGCCGCTCGACGTTGTTGCCGCTGACATGGGCCCGGCGCCACCATCCATGGGAGAGGATGCGCCGCACCGCCCGCCGCATGGCCGGAAATCCGGCGTTGCAACGGCGAAAACGTCGCCAACTGGGGAGGACACCATGACCATCAAGACCCGCATCACCACCGCCGGCGCCGTTGCGCTGGCAACCGGCCTGGGGCTGGGCCTGGCCACCGCGCCGGCGCCATTGGCCGCGCAGACCATCGAGATCCACAACACCATGAGCGCCGGCGGCGCGGAAGAGGCCGCGCTCAATCGCTTTGCCGAACTCATCGCCGAACGGTCCGGCGGCGAGATGGAGGTCACGGTCGTCCTCGGCGGGCAACTGGGCTCGGAAACCGATGTGCTGCAACTGCTGAACCTGGGCCAGACGCAGATGGCGCTGACCGGCGGGCTATTCATGTCCGAATACGCCCCAGAACTGGATGCGGTGTCGGTGCCCTTCGTCTTTCCGACCTTCGCGGCCGCCGAACACTACCTGCTGAACACCGATTCCGGCGCGGCGGTGCAGGAACAGGCCCGCGAGCGCGGCAATCTGGTCTATTTCGGCCCGCAGATGCGCGGTTTCCGGCACATGACCTCGGCCGTGCCCATCAACGGGCCAGAGGACCTGCAGGGCCTGCGCATGCGCCTGCCGCAAATCCCGCTGTGGGTCGATGTGTGGGAGGAACTGGGCGTGCAGGCGGTGGTGATCCCGGCGCCGGATATCTACCTGGCCATGCGCACCGGGCAGGTCGCGGCGCATGAGAACTCGCTGGGCGGGCCCTACACCCGCCAGATGTGGGAGGTGCAGGACTACATCATCACCACCGCGCATCTGTCCTTTCCCTGGCACTGGGTCGCCTCTGCCCGCTGGTGGGACGGGCTGAGCGAGGATCAGCAGACCATGGTGGCCGAGGCCATCGAGGAAGCCCGCCAGCACGGCATCGCCGTCGAGACCGAGCGCGACGACTACTACCGCGAGGCGCTGATCGAGAACGGCATGACCTTCATCGACGTCGATCAGGCACCGTTCCGTGCGGCCGCGGCCCCGGCCATCGAGCGCGCGCTGGCCGCGCTGGCCGATGGCGTGCCGGCCGATATCGAGGCGGCCATCGCCGCCACGTCGGACTGACGCGCATCGGGCCGGGGCCGCGGGTGATCCCCTGCCCCGGCCTTGTGCCCGCACGCTTGCATGATCGACCGCATCGAAACCTGGCTGGCCCGGGCCATGGAAATGGCCGCGATGGCGATGATGGTCGCGCTGATCGGCGTGATCGGCTATTCGGTGCTGGCCCGGCAGGTGCTGCGCATCTCTGCCGCCTGGACCGAAGAGGTGGGATCGGGCCTGTTGATGTGGATGGCGATGCTGGGGGCGGCCGCCGTCTGGTCACGGCGCGGGCATATCACCATCGACGTGCTGCCCCGGCGCCTGCCGCCCCGGCCCCGCTGGCTGCTGGCCATCGCGCTGGAACTGGCCGCGCTGCTGCTTTTTGCGGTGATCCTGTGGGGCGCGGCCTCGATGATGCAGGTCAGCGCCAACAATCACACCACCGCGCTGCGCATCAGCCTTAGCTGGCTCTACCTCGCGCTGGTGGTCGGCATCGGTGCGATGATCGCCTTCAGCCTGCTGCATCTGTGGCGCCTCATGCGCCACGGCCCGGCCTTTACGGAAGAGACATGGAATACCTCATCCTCTTCATCGGATTGATGATCGTCCTTTTCGCGCTGGGGATGCCGGTGGCGGTGGCCATCGGGCT
>SKHK01000113.1 GCA_007117005.1 Paracoccaceae bacterium | reverse complement strand
TCAGCCCGTCCAGATGCGCCTGCAGATTGGCTCCGGGTTTCAGTTTCTCAACCTTCGCGGTCACCCGCGCCATGTCGGTATCGCCCTGCCACAGACCCGCGAGCACGTCCTCGACATTCTTCTTCACCGTCTGCGGGGTGATGTCATGCGCCTGATTATAGGCGATCTGTTTCGCCCGCCGCCGGTTGGTTTCGTCCAGCGCGCGCTGCATCGAGCCGGTGATCTGATCGGCATACATGATCACCCGCCCATCGGCATTGCGCGCCGCGCGCCCGATGGTCTGGACCAGGCTGGTTTCCGACCGCAGGAAGCCTTCCTTGTCGGCATCCAGAATCGCCACCAGCCCGCATTCGGGGATATCCAGCCCCTCGCGCAGCAGGTTGATGCCGACCAGCACGTCGAACGCGCCCAGCCGCAGATCGCGCAGGATCTCGATGCGCTCGATCGTGTCGATATCGGAATGCATGTAGCGCACGCGCACGCCCTGTTCGTGCAGGTATTCGGTCAGATCCTCGGCCATGCGCTTGGTCAGAACGGTGCACAGAACGCGCAGCCCGGCGGCGGCCACGCGGCGGATTTCGTCAAGCAGATCATCGACCTGGCTGGCGACGGGGCGGATTTCGACCTCAGGGTCCAGAAGGCCGGTGGGGCGGATCACCTGTTCGGCAAAGACCCCGCCCGCCTGATCCAGCTCCCACCCTGCCGGCGTGGCCGAGACGAAGACCGATTGCGGGCGCATCGCGTCCCATTCCTCGAACTTCAGGGGGCGGTTGTCCATGCAGCTGGGCAGCCGGAACCCGTGTTCGGCCAGCGTGAACTTGCGCCGGTAGTCGCCGCGATACATGCCGCCGATCTGCGGGACCGAGACATGGCTTTCGTCGGCAAAGACGATCGCGTTGTCGGGGATGAATTCGAACAGGGTGGGGGGCGGCTCGCCCGGGGCGCGGCCGGTCAGGTAGCGCGAATAATTCTCGATCCCGTTGCAGACGCCCGTCGCCTCCAGCATTTCCAGGTCGAAATTGGTGCGCTGTTCCAGCCGCTGCGCCTCCAGCAGGCGCCCGTCGTCGATCAGCTGCTTCAGCCGCTTGTGCAGCTCTTCCCTGATGCCCTTGATCGCCTGCTGCATCGTCGGCCGCGGGGTGACGTAATGGCTGTTGGCGTAGATGCGGATCTTGTCAAAACTGTCAGTTTTCTGACCTGTCAGGGGGTCGAATTCGGTTATCGCCTCCAATTCCTCGCCAAAAAACGACATGCGCCAGGCGCGGTCTTCCAGGTGGGCGGGCCAGACCTCGATCACGTCGCCGCGCACGCGGAAGGCGCCGCGCTGAAAGGCGGCATCGTTGCGGCGGTATTGCTGGGCGACCAGTTCGCCGATCAGCGCGCGGGTGTCATAAAGCTGCCCCACCGCCAGATCCTGGGTCATTGCCGAATAGGTTTCCACCGAACCGATGCCGTAGATGCAGGAAACCGAGGCGACGATGATCACGTCGTCACGCTCCAGCAGCGCGCGGGTGGCCGAATGGCGCATCCGGTCGATCTGTTCGTTGATCTGGGATTCCTTCTCGATATAGGTATCCGAGCGCGGCACATAGGCTTCGGGCTGGTAGTAGTCATAATAGCTGACGAAGTATTCGACCGCGTTTTCGGGAAAGAAGCCCTTGAATTCGCCGTATAATTGCGCGGCCAGTGTCTTGTTCGGCGCGAGGATGATGGCCGGGCGCTGGGTTTCCTCGATCACCTTGGCCATGGTGTAGGTCTTGCCGGTGCCGGTGGCACCCAGCAGCACCTGGTTGCGCTCGCCCCCCTGCACGCCGCCGACCAGTTCGGCGATGGCGGTGGGCTGGTCGCCGGCGGGCTGGAAGGGGCTGTGCATGACAAAGCGCCGCCCGCCCTCCAGCTTGGCGAAACCGGCGGCGGTGCGGGTGGCCGGCAATGCGGCGGAGAGGTCACTGGTCATCGCGTGCTCCGTTCTGCAGGCTACAGGATGGGGTTTGCGCGCCGGGTTGCAAGGGGGCGAATCGGCCGCAGGCGCAAGCGCGGTCTTGCCCGCAGGCCCGACATTCGCCATATATCGCCCAGGTCCAGACCGGAGAGAGCCGCCATGCGCGCCCGTATTTTTGCCCCCGCCCGCAACGCCATGCAGTCCGGCACGGCGCGAACCCGGCACTGGGTGCTGGAGTTCGCCCCCAGCGAGGCGCGCCGCACCGACCCGCTGATGGGCTGGACCAGTTCCGGCGACACGCAGGCCCAGGTGCGCCTGCGCTTCGAAACCCAGGCCGAGGCAGAGGCCTATGCCAAGGCGCATGGCATCGATTACATCGTGCTGCAGCCAAAGACGCGCCGGCCGAATCTGCGGCCACAAGGATATGCAGAGAATTTCGCCACCAACCGCCGGCAGGTCTGGACGCACTGACCCGTTGAGACGGCCAGGGGCCGAGGGGGCTAAGGGGGGCGCGGTTGCGCCCCTTTTTCATGCGGTGCGCGCTGTCATCTTTTGTCAACCGGGCCGGAACGAAAAAAGCCGGCCCCGCGGGACCGGCTGTTTTTCGAATTGGAGCGGGCGATGAGATTCGAACTCACGACCCTTACCTTGGCAAGGTAATGCTCTACCCCTGAGCTACGCCCGCGCCCCGTTCGGTGGGCGTGATTTAGGCAAAGCCGCGCCGGGCTGCAAGCGGAAAATGATGCACGCAGGGTGGAAATCCGGGGCGCATCATTCCAGTTCGATCAGCAGGTCCTTTGCCTCGATCTGCGCGCCCGGCTGTACATGCACCGCCGTCACCTTTGCCGCGCGGTCGGCATGCAGGCCGGTTTCCATCTTCATCGCCTCGATGGTCAGCAGCAGATCGCCGGGTTTGACCTTCTGCCCGGCGCTGACTGCCACGCCCGCCACCGCACCGGGCATCGGCGCGCCGATATGGGCGGGGTTGCCGTCTTCGGCCTTTGGCCGTGCGGCGACGCTGGCCTTGGCCGACCGGTTGGGCACGCGGATGGTGCGGGGCTGGCCGTTGAGTTCGAAGAACACCCGCACCTCGCCGTCGTCCTGCGTCTCGCCCACCGCGATGAGGCGGATCTCCAGCGTCTTGCCGGGGTCGATCTCGGCCGAGATTTCCTCGCCCGGTTCCATCCCGTAAAAGAAGTTCCAGGTCGGCAGGGTGCGCACCGGCCCATAGATCTGATGGCGCTGCATGTAGTCCTGAAAGACCTTCGGATACATCAGATAGCCGTTCAGGTCCTCGTCATCGATTTCCAGCCCGTCCAGCGCGGCGCTGACCTTTTCGCGGGTGGCTTCCAGGTCCACCGGTGCCAGCCGCGCGCCGGGGCGTTCGGTCAGCGGTGCCTCGCCCTTCAGCGCCTTTTTCACGATGGCTTCTGGGAACCCGCCCGGCGGCTGGCCCAGATTGCCCTTCAGCATGTCGATGACCGATTCGGGAAAGGCGATGTCACGGGCGGGGTTCTCCACATCCTCGCGGCTAAGCCCCTGTGCGACCATCATCAGCGCCATGTCGCCCACCACCTTTGACGAGGGCGTGACCTTGACGATATCGCCGAAGATCTGGTTGGCGTCGGCATAGGCGCGGGCCACGTCGGGCCAGCGTTCCTCCAGCCCCAGAGAGCGCGCCTGCGCCTTGAGGTTGGTGAACTGCCCGCCCGGCATCTCGTGCAGATAGACCTCGGAACTGGGGGCCTGCTGGCCGGTCTCGAAGGCCATGTAATGTGCGCGCACCGTTTCCCAGTAATCCGACAGCGCGCGGATGGCGTCCATGTCCAGCCCGGTATCGCGCGGGGTGTGGCGCAGGGCCTCGACCACAGAACCCAGCGTCGCCTGGCTGGTATTGCCCGAAAATGCGTCCATCGCGGCGTCCACGGCATCGACGCCTTCCTCGGCGGCGGCGATGATGGTGGCGATGGCCGCGCCGGAGGTGTCATGCGTGTGGAAATGGATCGGCAGGTCCACCGCATCCTTCAGCGCGCGGAACAGCTGGCGCGCGGCGGGTGCCTTCAGCACGCCGGCCATGTCCTTGACCCCCAGCACATGGGCGCCGGCGGCCTGCAGGTCCTTTGCCATGCGAGTGTAGTAATCCAGCGTGTATTTCGGGCGTGCGGGGGCCAGCAGATCGCCGGTATAGCAGATCGTGCCCTCGCAGATGCGCCCGGTCTGGATCACGGCGTCCATGGCCACGCGCATGTTTTCCACCCAGTTCAGCGAATCGAAGACGCGGAAGACATCGACCCCGGTCTCGGCTGCCTGTTTGACAAAGAACTGCACCACATTGTCGGGGTAATTCGTGTAGCCCACGCCGTTGGAGGCGCGCAGCAGCATCTGCGTCAGGATATTGGGCATGCCCGCGCGCAGATCGCGCAGGCGCTGCCAGGGGCATTCCTGCAGGAAACGGTAAGCCACGTCAAAGGTCGCGCCGCCCCAGCATTCGACGCTGAAAAGCCCCGGCAGATTGGCGGCATAGGCAGGGGCCACGCGGACCATGTCGATCGAGCGCATGCGGGTCGCCAGCAGCGACTGATGCGCGTCGCGCATGGTGGTATCGGTGATCAGCAGGCGGTCCTGCGCCTTCATCCAGTCGGCGACGCCCTTTGCGCCCTGATCCTGCAGCAGGGTGCGGCTGCCCGGGGGGGCGCTGTCGGCCTGCCGTGCGGGCGGGCGCGGCGCGCGGGGCTGTG
>SKHK01000123.1 GCA_007117005.1 Paracoccaceae bacterium | reverse complement strand
GTGCTGGGCATCGATTTCGACCCCGAGGCGCTGGCCAACTGGCGCCGCATGGGGCTGGATGCGATGTATGGCGACGCCACCGACCCGGAATTCATCGCCCATATGGACCTTTCGGGCGTGCGCGCCGTCGTTTCGGCCGTGCCGCGCGAACGCGGCGCCCTGACCGAGGCCGACCCGCAACTGGCGCTGCTGCACGGGCTGCATTCGGCCAATTTCCGGGGCAAGGTGTTCCTGTCCGTGCAAAAGATGGCTGATGCCGAAAGCCTGCTGGAACAGGGCGCCAGCGTGGTCCTGAAACCCTTTGACGATGCTGCCGATTACGCGGTCAGGCAATTGACCGCAGAGGCGGAAAGAACCGGCAACTGAGCGGAACCGTCATGCATCTGCGCAGATATCCACGCCGATATCCGGCCCTGCGGGGGGCGGCGTGATGGACTGGCCGCTGACCATGGTGCTGGTGCTGCTGGGCGTGGCGATGGTGCTGTTCGTCACCGGACGGCCGCGCATGGATGTGGTGGCGGTGATCATGATGCTGGCCCTGCCGCTGACCGGCGTGGTCAGCATGGCAGAGGCGCTGATGGGCTTTGCCGACCCCAATATCGTGCTGATCGCCGCGCTCTTCGTCATCGGCGAGGCACTGGTGCGCACCGGCGTCGCGCAGCGCATGGGCGACTGGCTGACCGCGCGCGCCGGTGCCAGCGAGGGGCGGGTGATCGTGCTTTTGATGCTGGTGGTGGCGGGGATGAGCGCCTTCATGTCCTCGACCGCGGTGGTGGCGATCTTCATTCCCATCGTGCTGCGCATCGTGGCACGCACGCGCATCCCGGCCGCACGGCTGATGATGCCGCTGTCGATGGCTGCGCTGATCAGCGGCATGCTGACGCTGGTGGGCACGCCGCCCAATCTGGTGGTCAATGCCGAACTGACCCGCCAGGGGCACGAAGGCTTCGGCTTTTTCGCCTTCACCCCCTTCGGCCTGCCGATCCTGCTGCTGGCGATGCTCTACATGCTGGGCGCGCGGCGCTATCTTTCCGCGCCCGCGGCCCCTGCCCCGCCGGACCGCCCCGCGCTGGCCGATTGGGTGGCCGAATACGGGCTGGCCGACCGGGGCCACCGGCTGCGCCTGCTGCCGGGCTCGGCGCTGGCGGGGGCGCGGCTGGACGTGCTGGACCTGCGCGCCAGCGAGGGGATCAGCATCATCGCCATCGAACGCGGGCGCGGCTATCGGCGCCACCTGATCCAGCCGCGCGGCGAGACGGTGCTGCAACCGGGTGATACGCTGTTGATCGAGCGGCGCAGCGACGGACCGGACCTGGACGGTCTGGCCCGCGCGCAGGGGCTGGAGGCCCTACCGCTATCGGCGCGCCGCTTTGCCGATACGGCGCAGGAAATCGGCATGGCGCAGATGATCGTGCCGCCAGGATCTCGTCTGATCGGGCAGACCGTGACCCAGGCGCGGTTTCGCAGCCGGTTCGGCCTGTCGGTGATCGGCCTGAAACACGGCGCGCAACCCGTGCCCGACACCATGCTGGAAGAGCCCCTGCGCGCGGGCGACACCCTGCTGACGATGGGCCCCTGGCGGGCGATCGCTGCGCTGGCCGGCGAAAGGCGGGACCTGGTCGTGCTGGATATGCCCGTCGAATATCACGAGGTCGTGCCGGTCCGCGCCCGCGCGCCGCTGGCGCTGGCGGTGGTGGCGCTGGTGGTGGGGCTGATGGTCTGGGGCGCGGTGCCGCATGTGCAGGCCGCCCTTTTCGGCTGCCTGCTGATGGGGCTTTTCCGCATCATCGACATTGACGGCGCCTATCGGTCGATCCATTGGCAAAGCCTGATCCTGATCGTCGGCATGATGCCGTTTTCGCTGGCGCTGCAACGCACCGGCGGGGTCGACATGGCGGCCGAGGCATTGCTGGCGGCGCTGGGCGATGCCTCGCCCCGGCTGGTGCTGGCGGCGGTCTTCGCGGCGACGGCGGGGATCAGCCTGATCATCTCGAACACCGCGACAGCCGTGCTGATGGCCCCGGTTGCGCTGGCCCTGGCCTCGGTGCTGGGGGCCTCTCCCTACCCCTTTGCCATGACCGTGGCGCTGGCGGCCTCGGCGGCGTTCATGACGCCCGTCGCCTCGCCGGTGAATACGCTGGTGGTGGGGCCGGGGAACTACCGTTTCACCGATTTCCTGCGCCTGGGCGGGCCGTTCACGCTGATCTGCGGGGTGGTGGTGGTGGCGCTGGTGCCGGTGGTGCTGCCGTTCTGAAACGGTATCCGGTTGATCGGTCCGGAAAGCACGGGCGGGAAAACCGTTGGACGATGGATGTGATCGCCCGGGACACCGCAGGATCCCGCCCCTGCCCCGCCGCTACTCCGCTGCGGCCTCGTAAAGCCCCGCATGTTCGATCCGCAGATCGCGCTTCAGGATCTTGCCGCTGGCATTCTTTGGCAGCGCCTGCGTGATGACCACCTGCTTCGGCGCCTTGAACCCGGCCAGATGCTCGCGGCACCAGGTCATCACCGCCTCAACGCTCAGATCGGCGCCGGCCTTGGGCACCACCACCGCCGTCACGGCCTCTATCCAGGTGGGATGCGGCACGCCGAAGACCGCGACCTCGGCCACATCGGGGTGGCGAAAGATCGCTTCCTCGACCTCGCGGCTGGCGACATTCTCGCCGCCGGTCTTGATCATGTCCTTCTTGCGGTCAACGACATACAGATAACCGTCGGCATCGAACCGGCCCAGATCGCCGCTGTGGAACCAGCCATTGCGAAACGCCTCGGCGGTCTTGGCGGGGTCGTTGTAATATTCCACGATCAGATGCGGGCTGCGATGCACGATCTCGCCCACCTCGCCCACCGGCACGGGCCGGTCGTCATCATCCACCACCCGGGTTTCCACGTTCAGCGACGGCCGCCCGGCAGAGCCCAGCTTGATCATCTGCTCATGCGGGCGCAGGATGGTGGCCAGGGGTGCCATCTCGGTCTGGCCGTAGAAATTGTAAAGCCGCATCCCCGGCAGCCGCCGCGCCAGTTCCTCGATCACCGCGACGGGCATGATGGAGGCGCCGTAATAGCCCGCCTGCAGGCTGGACAGGTCGCGCCGGTCGAAATCGGGGTGGCGCAGCAGCCCGATCCAGACCGTCGGCGGGCAGAAGAGCTTGGTCACGCCATGCGCCTCGATGGCTTCCAACATCTCCGCCGGGTCGGCCTTGTCATGCAGGATCGAGGTCGCGCCCAGATACAGGTCCGGGGTCAGGAAACAGTCAAGCTGCGCGCAATGGAAAAGCGGCAGGCAGTGCAGTTCGATGGCATCGGGCGACATCTCGCCATCCACGATGCAGCTGGTCCATTGCGCGTAAAGCGCCGCCGAGGTCAGCATCGCACCCTTGGGCCGGGATTCGGTGCCGGATGTGTACATCATCTGGATGGGGTCATCGGGGGCGATGTCGGTCCAGACCTCGGACGCGTCAGGATGCTCCAGCACCGCCGAGACCGGCTGCCAGCCCGCCGGCGCTTGCGTGCCGGCATGCGGGATGGCCAGGCGCGGCAGGTCCAGCCCGGCCTGCGCCATCGCGGCATCGGCAGTGGCGCACAGCGCATCCTCGGCCAGGATCATCCGGGCGCCGGAATGGGTCAGCACATAGGCCACATCATCGGCATTGAGCATGAAATTGACCGGCACCACCACCGCGCCCAGCCGGGTAATGGCGAAACGCAGCACCACGAAATCCCGGTTGTTATGCGAAAGCAGCGCCACGCGGTCGCCCTTGCCGACGCCCTGTTCGGCCAGCCCGCGGGCCGCGCGGTTCACCGCGGCGTCAAGCTGGGCGAAGGTCTCTGACTGGCCGCGAAAGACCAGCGCGGTCTTGTCCGGCACCCGCGCGGCCGAACGGCGCAACAGATCGGCCAGCCCCTGGCTGCGCGCACGGCGGATCAAGGCGGGATCGGTCATTGGCAAGTCTCCCTTTTGGACCAGCGCGGCCAGGTGGCCATCATCGCGCCAGGTAGGCCGGCACCCAGGTCACCAGACCGGGATAGCTGGCCAGAATGGCGATCAGGAACAGGTCCATCACGATGAACCAGGTGACGCCCTTGAAGATGGTCATGATCGCCACCGCGCGGCCCACCACGCTTTTGATGACAAAGACATTCATTCCGATGGGCGGCGTCAGCATGCCGATTTCCAGCAGCTTGACCAGGATGATGCCGAACCACAGCAGGCTCCAGCCCATCTCGCCGGCCACGGGCAGCATGATGGGCAGGGTCAGCATCATCGCGCCGATGGGTTCCAGCACCATGCCCAGGATCAGATAGACGCAGACGATGCCCAGCAGCAGCAGGACCTGGTTGTCGGTGATGCCCATGATGTTGGCGGCCATGAAATCACCCGCGCCGGATAGCGCCAGAAACCGCGTCAACAGCGTGGCGCCAATGCCGATGATCAGGATGGCGGCGGTGGTCATAACGGTTTCGCGCACCGCAGCGACAAACCGGGCCAGGGTCATGCGGCCAGAGACCAGCGCGACCAGGCAGGCCAGGGCCGACCCCACCGCGCCGGCCTCGGTCGGGGTGAAGACACCGCCGAACAACCCGCCGAAGATGCCGATGATGATCACGATGATCGGCCAGGTATCTTTCAGCGCATAGATCTTCTCTGCCAGGGTGTAGCGTTCCTCGATACCGGGCGCGATGGAGGGGTTCAGCTTTACCCGCACCAGGACGACCACCACATAGCCCACCGCCGTCATCAGCCCGATGACCATGCCGGCAAGGAACAGATGGGTCACGTTCACCCCCGCGATGACCCCGTACAGGATCAGGATGATCGAGGGCGGGATCAGCGCCCCGATGGTACCGGCAACCGCCACGGTGCCGGTGGCCAGGTCCGGGGAATAGCGCTGGCGCATCATTTCGGGAATGGCGATGCGGCCCATCGCCGCCGAACAGGCGATGGTCGAGCCGGAAACGGCGGCGAACCCGGCCGAGCCGAAGATCGACGCGATGGCCAGCCCCCCCGGCAGGCCCGACAGCCAGACCCGCGCGGCGTTGAACAGGCCCTTGGTCAGTTGCGTGTGATAGCTGATGAATCCCAGGAACAGGAACATCGGGATCGACGACAGGATAGCCTGCGCGGTAAAGCGGTAGGGCATCGTGGTCAGCGCCCCCCACGCCCCGCGCGGGCCGATCAGCAGGTAGATCCCCGCAAAGGAGACGCCGATCAGCGCAATCCCGATGGGCACGCGCAGCGCAATGAGGCCGAAAAGCGTGGCCAGGCCCAGCAGTCCGATCTGGATATCGGAAAAATTGCTTTGCAGAAAATCAATCATTGGCGGTTTCCAATTTCTGCTCGTCTTCGTTCAGGCCGTTGCGCCAGCCCGTGATCAGCACAAGCACGCGGTAGCCGGCGATCAGCACCATCAGCCCCGCGCCCAGCGGAATCGCCCAGTAGCCCGGCCAGATCTGGATCAGCGCCGAACCCTGTTCCATGGAATCGCCGCGCGCGGTGCGGCGGACGGCCTCGTGATAACCCGCTATGGCCAGCATGCTGATGATCAGCATCGTCAACGTCCCGCTGATCACGTCCAGCAGCCGGCGCCCCCAGCGCGGAAACAGGTCATAGAAAATCTCGACCGAGATATGGCTGCGCTTTTCCTCGGCCACGGCGATGGACAGGAAAACCATGATGATCAGGTAAAGATGCGCCACGATCACGATCGTGCCCAGAACCGGCCTTGAGAACAGGTAGCGGCCCAGCACATCACTTGTCACATGCAGGATCATCAGCACGATGCAGATCATGCCGATCAGCATGAACAGCGATGACAACAGGGAAAGCCCCCGGCCGACCCAGTACACGCCCGCGCTGAGCGCCGCGTTCATTCTGCTCAAGGTTCCGCCTTCGGATGCCATCGGCCGCGCCTTTCGTTGTTGTTCTCGATAGTCTGGCCCGGCCCCGTGCCGGGGCCGGGCCTTTGGCCGGGCCATGTCCTTTCAGTCAGGCATGCCCCGGCCTTTTGCCATGATCCGGCGGTCGACTTACATGCGGAATGTGGCGGGGTCGATGCGCGAGAAGATCTCGTTGTAGTAGAGTTCCACCGCTTCTTCCTCGCTGCTCACATCGGCGACCAGCGCGGTCCAGCGCTCCAGCAATTCGCGGATCGTCGCGGCGACTTCCTCGCCATTTTCGATCCCGAACCGCTCGCGGTAGACTTCGGCCACCACATCCAGATCCTGATCGATGAAGGCGCGGTTCATCGCCAGCAGTTCCTCGGACACCGTGTCATAGGTGATGCCCAGGCCCGGTGCGCGCTCACGCCCGTCGCGGGCCTCGCCGATGTAGGTCCAGGTGATGCCCGCTGTGACATTGGCGCTGTAGCGCAGCAGATGGTCCCGCTCTTCATCCGTCAGCGACTGCCAGCTGTCGATGTTGATGGTCAGCGGGATGGTGAACAGTGCACCCGGCAGACCGTCATGCACATGCCGCACCACATCGATCAGGCCGAAGTTGACGAAGTCGGCGGTGTTCGAGGCCGTGCAATCCACCACGCCCTGGTTCAGCGCTTCCAGCGTCTCGTTGATCGACATCGACACCGGCGTCGCGCCCACCGATTCGATCCAGCGCGACCAGAAGGCCCCGGCGGCGCGGATGCGCTTGCCCTCCAGGTCCGCCGCGGTCTCGATCGGCATCATGCATTGCAGCGCGTAGTTGGTGGTCATGCCCGCGCCCAGGAAAACCTGCTCTTGCGCTGCAAGCTCTTCGACACATTCCGGGCAGTGGAACAGCATGTATTCGGTGATCGCAGCGCCGAAGGCCAGCGACTGCAGTTCGCCAGAGAACTCTTCCAGCTCGACCAGTTGCGAGAACTCGGCCGCCATGTTGTTGGCCGGGAAATCGGACGGGAAATAGGCGTAGAGGTTCCAGCCCATATCCGCCACACCGTCACGGATGCCGGCATTGGCCTCGGCCAGGCTGAGCAGCGTCAGATGGAACTGGCGCACGTTCAGGCCGGTTTCCTCCAGCGTGGCCGCGGTGTTGCGGTCCAGCATCATCGACGGGCCGGACCCTGGCGGCAGCCCGTTGGCAAAGCGCACCGTCGTGGCATCGGCCGACAGCGTGCTGCCCAGCATCGCCGCGCTGGTCAGACCCAGCATCGATGCCCCGGCCAGCAGGGTCTTCATTGTCTTTCTGGTCGTTTTCATGGTTCGATCCTCCCGTTTTCCCATGATCTTTTCGCCGTGCCCGTTCGCCGGTGGCGGTGGGCCATGCTCCGTTAGGCGGCGTCGTGTCGCCATGACCGGCCCCTGCCCGTCATGCAAAACGCGCCGCCCGCTTTTCCTGAAATGCGGCCAGCCCCTCGGCGAATTCGGGGGTCTCGCCGGCCTGTTTCTGCAACTCCCGCTCCATCTGCAACGCGCCGGCGAAATCGCTGTCCGCCGCGCGCCATGCCGCCTGCCGGATCAGCGCATAGCTGCGCTTTGGCCCCGCCGCCAGACGCTGCGCCAGCGCCATCGCCTCTTCCTCGACCGCGTCATCCTCGGCCAGCCGGGTCACCAGACCCCAGTCATGGGCCTGCGGCGCGGGGATCTTTTCGGCGAGCAACATCATCTCCATCGCGCGCACCCGCCCCACGGCGCGATTCAGCAGCCAGGTCGCGCCGCCATCCGGGATCAGGCCGATGCGGGCAAAGGCCTCCAGGAAATAGGCGCTGCGCCCGGCCACGATCAGATCGCAGGCCAGCGCCAGCGACACGCCAACCCCGGCCACCGCCCCCCGGCAGGCCGAAATCAGCGGCACATCCAGGTCGCGGATGGTCAGCATCAGGGGGTTGTAATCCTGCTCCAGCGTGCGGCCGACATCAAAGCCGTCCAGCTTTTCGGGCACCGCGGCCTTCAGGTTGGCGCCGGTGGAAAAGGCGCGCTCGCTGCCGGCGATGATGATGGCGCGGGCGGTCTTTTCCTCGGCCTTCAGGGCCGCGTGCAGTGCGCGGGTCATGGTCGGCGTCATCGCGTTCATGCTGGCCGGGTCATGCAGCCGCAGCGTGGTGACGGCGCCCTGCCGTTCGATCTGGATGGCGTCGCTCATTCCGTTTCCTTTTTCAACCAGCCGGGTTCCTGCCACCAGGGAAAGAAGCCCGGCATATCGCGCGACACCTGCCCGGGAAAGGCCGGTGCGCGCTTTTCCAGAAAGCTCGCCACGCCCTCGGCCGCATCGGCCGAGGAAGAGCGCGCCGCAATCGCCCGGCTGTCGATCCGGTGCGCCTGCATCGGGTGGTCGGCCCCGGCCATGCGCCACATCAACTGCCGGGTCAGCGCGATCGATACCGGCGCGGTGTTGTCCACGATCTCGCGCGCCAGGGCATGCGCCGCGTCCAGCAACGCCCCCGCCGCGTGGACCGAGCGCACAAGCCCGCCCGCGCGTGCCTCCTCTGCGCCAAAGACGCGGCCTGTGCAGCACCATTCCATCGCCTGACCCATACCCACCAGCCGCGGCAGGAACCAGCTTGACGCCGCTTCCGGCACGATGCCCCGGCGCGCAAAGACAAAGCCGAAGCGCGCGGCATCTGACGCCAGGCGCATGTCCATGGGCAGCGTCATCGTGGCGCCGATGCCCACGGCGGGGCCGTTCACCGCGCCGATCACCGGCTTCAGGCAATTGAACAGCCGCAGCGCCAGCACACCGCCCATGTCGCGGTTCGCCGGGTCGTCCCAGACGGCGGGATCGGTGGCCATGGGGTCCACGCGCGCGGCGGTAAAGGCGTCAGGCGCGTCCAGATCGACGCCCGCGCAGAACCCCCGCCCCGCACCGGTCACGATGACCGCACGAACCGCATCATCGCCGTCGGCGCGGTCCAGCGCGTCGATCATCGCCTCCAGCATGGTCTGGGTAAAGGCGTTCAGCCGGTCCGGCCGGTTCAGCGTCAGGGTCATGACGCCATCGGTGATATCCGTGCTGATCGGTGCCGGGCTCATGCGCTGCCTCCATGCGGGTGCACGATCAGGTCTTCCATCAGCGCGCTGGCGGTCATCGCCACGGCATCCTGCAGCCCGGCAAGCTGGGCGCCGCGCCAGAAATCCTCGATATGCTTGCGCGCCCATTTCTCGGCCCGTTCGGCGTCGCGGTCGCGCATCGCAGCCAGGATGTTGGAATGCGCCTCGATCTGGCGGCGGTAGAACAGCGGCGCGGCCGGCGCGATCTGCGTGCAGCCGCGAAAGAGAAGAAGCGCGATGGGCTCGCGTGCAAGCCCCAGGACACGGTTGCGCCCGATCTCGGCGATGCGGGTGTGAAAGCGCTCGTCCAGCTCGATGCAGCGCTGCATCTGCCCCTCGGCGGCGATCAGATCGGCGTGAATCGCCTGCAAGCCCTCGATCTCGTCGTCATCGGCGCGTTCGGTGGCGATGCGCGCAGACAGTGGCTCGGTAACCATCGTCACCTCCCACAACTCGCGGAAGGTGACCTGCATCAGCGCCATGGCCCGCCCGGCGCGGGTGGTCAGCATCTGGGACGGTGGCAGACAGACCTCCAATCGGCGCGGCGAGGGGCGGTGCACCAGCCCGTCGCTTTCCAGCTGGCGCAGAGCCTCGCGCACGGTTGACCGCGTGACCCCGAATGCCAACGCCAGCTCCGCCTCGCCCGGCAGCGGGTCGCCCGGCTTCAGCTCGCCGCTCACCACGCGTGACGCCAGCGCCTCGGCCACCTGTTGATAGGCAAAGCCACCGCCATGCGCCTTGGTGCCGGCATTGCTCATGCCCGCACCGCCCCGGCGCCGCGACAATGGCACCGGCACCACGCATGGTGATGGTCAGTCTTTCCTCCCATAAGCGCGCCCGCCCCTCCCGATAGCGTCCGACACTGGCTGCAGTTGAGAGCAAAGTGCCCGGTTTTGTCAACCGTTCAGTATGACAGCGTGACGCCGGGTCACGAAACTGTGGACTTGACCAGGGGCGCGACAGTCAACAGCACTAGCCCGAGGAGAGAGCGGCGGGCAGCCAGACACCGCCGGCAGGAGGAAAGGAAACGCAGCATGGATATCGGCACCCTGCCCCCGGGCAGTCTGTTGGGCGTGTCCCCCTGGCAGATGATCGACCAGGACATGATCAACCGTTTCGCGGATCTGACGATGGATCACCAGTTCATACATGTCGATCCCGTGCGCGCTGCCGCCTCGCCTCTGGGGGGCACCGTGGCACATGGCTTCCTGACACTGTCACTGGCCAGTCACCTGATCGCCCAGGCGGTGCCGGGCCTGCAGGATGGCATAACCGGATCGCTGAATTACGGGCTGGACCGGCTGCGTTTTCTGAACCCGGTGCGCGCGGGGTCACGGGTGCGGGGGCGGTTCACCCTGACCGGCGTCGAGCAGCGCGGCGACGGGGCGCGGCTGTTGCGCGTGGGCGTCGAGATCGAAATCGAAGGCGCGGACCGCCCGGCCATGGCGGCCGACTGGCTGATCATGCAGATGCTGGACTGAACGCCTGCCCCCGGCCGGCTTGTGGCACGCCGAGTCTTGACCCGCCGCGCGCCAGCACGCAGGCTGCGTGCCTGACAGGAAGGAACCCCCAATGCGCAATTTCCAGCGGCCCGGCCGATCCACCGTTCACGCGACGCAGGCGATGGTCGCCACCTCGCACCCGCTGGCCGCGCAGGTCGCGCTTAAACTGCTTCAGGATGGCGGCAACGCGGTGGATGCCGCCATCGGCGCGGGCGTGCTGCTGGGCTTTTGCGAGCCGCAGATGACCGGGCTGGGCGGGGATTGCTTCGTTCTGATCAAGCCCGCGGGCGAGGAACGGGTGGTGGCGCTGAACGGTTCCGGCCGGGCGCCGGCGGGGCTGGACGCGGGCGCGATGCGCGACGCCGGGATGACGGCGGTGCCCACCTATGGCATCGAATCGGTCACGCTGCCGGGCGCGGTCGATGCCTTTTGCCGTCTGTCCACCGATTGGGGCCGGCTGGGGCTGGACCAGGTGCTGGCGCCGGCGATCCATTATGCCGATGCGGGCGTGCCGGTCGCCCCGCGCGTGGCTTTCGACTGGGCGCGGGCCGAACATCTGCAGGGCGCGGGCCTGCGTCATTTTCTGCCCGACGGCCACGCGCCGGGCACGGGCACGCTGTTCCGCGCCCCGGGCCAGGCCGAGGTGCTGCGCCGCATCGCCAGCGAGGGCCGCGCGGGTTTCTACGAGGGCGAGGTTGCGGCCGACATGATCGACAGCCTGCGCGCGCTGGGGGGCTGCCACACGCTGGATGATCTGGCCGCCACCGCCTGCGATTATACCGAACCCGTCAGCGGCCAGTATCGCGGGGTGGAACTGGTCGAACACCCGCCCAACGGGCAGGGCGCGACGGCGATCCTGCTGATGAACATCCTGTCGCATTTCGACATCGCCGGCATGGATCCGTTCGGCGCCGCCCGCGCGCATATCGAGGCCGAGGCGACGAAACTGGCCTATGACGCGCGTGACCGTTTCATCGCCGATCCGGGGCACATGACGGCGCTGGATCACATGCTGTCACCCGACACGGCTGCGCGGCTGGCCGCCCTGATCGACCCCGAGCGCGCGATGGCCAGCGCCCGTGACGCCAGCGAGGCGGTGCACCGCGACACCGTCTATCTGACCGTGGTTGACCGCGACCGCATGGCGGTGTCGCTGATCTATTCGATCTATCACAGCTTTGGGTCCGGCATGGCGTCCGAACGCTTCGGGCTGGCCTTTCAGAACCGCGGCGCGGGCTTCACCCTGACCCAGGGCCATCCGAACGAGGCCGCAGGCGGCAAGCGCCCCATGCACACGATCATTCCGGCGATGCTGAAAAGGGACGGGCGCGTCTCCATGCCCTTCGGCGTCATGGGCGGGGCCTATCAGCCGACCGGGCACGCGCGGCTGGTATCGAATCTTGTGGATTTCGACATGGATCTGCAGGCCACCATCGACGCACCGCGCTGTTTCGGCGGGCCGGACGGCGGCAAGCCGGGTCTGGCGCTGGAGACCGGATACGCCCCCCCGGTCGCCGATGCGCTGGCGGCGATGGGCCACCGGACGCATTACGCCTCCAGCGCCCTTGGCGGGGCGCAGGCCATCGTCATTGACCCGTCCGGCCTGTTAACCGGCGGCTCTGACCCGCGCAAGGACGGCTGCGCCCTGGGGTACTGAACGCCGGGGTGCTGAACACCGGGTTATTGACCTTGGGCGACGGCTGACCGCTCGCAAGGGTGTTGCGGGGGCGGGGCAGATGCCCCCTACCCAGCCCACAGCCCGGTCACGCCATCATGGACCAGCTTCAACCCCACCAGCGTGATCATGGCATACATGAAGGGATAGAACACCGCCGGGCGCATCCGCCTCACCAGTGCCGCGCCGGCCAGCACGGCCAGCACTGCCAGCGGCAGCATCATCAGCGCCGAGCCCAGCACCGCGGCATCGAACAGCCCCAGCGCGGCATAGGGCAGCACCTTGACCGCATTGACCACGGCGAAGAACACGACAGACGTGCCGGTGAACAGCCTGGGGTCCATGCGCATGGGCAGCGTGTAGACCTGATAGGGCGGCCCGCCGGCATGGGCCACGAAAGACGTGAACCCCGCCAGCGCCCCCCAGCCCCAGGCCGCGCCGGGGCGGTTTCCGGCCGGTGCCTCGCGCCCGGCCCGCACGGCCGTCCAGACCACCCGCGCCACGAAACCCAGCGCCACCAGCCCCACGATCAGCCGCACCGCGGCATCCGATGTCCAGGCCGCCGCCACCCAGCCCGCGCCGATGCCCAGCACCGCGGCGGGCAGCGTGTCGCGCAGCACGCGCCCGTCGACCCAGCCGCGCCAGGTCCACAGCCCCACGGCATCCATGATCAGCAGGATCGGCAACAGGATCGCCGCGGCCTGCACCGGCGGCATGACCAGCGCCATCACCGGCACGCCCAGCAGCGCAAAGGCCCCGCCCAGCCCGCCTTTCGACAGCCCCACCAGCACCACCGCCAGCGCCGTGGCCAGCAGCACCTGCGGCTCGGCAAAGACCGTCTGCATGGCAGGCCCTTTCATCTTGTCGGCGGCCGACGCCCGACAGCCACGTTGACTTGTCCCACAGGCTTGAGAAACTGGAGCCTCTCGGGAAGGAGGACAAGACCATGACCGACCGCAAGGCACAGGCCGACAAGATGAAGGCCACGATCGACGAATGGAATGCCGAAATCGACAAGGTCGAGGCAAGGATGCGCAAGGCCGAGGCCGAGGCGCGAGATCACTATGCCGAGCAGCTCCAGCAGATGAAGGTGCAGCGCGACCGGGCCGAGGAGACCCTGAAAAAGGTCCGTGATTCCAGCGAAAAGGCCTGGGAAGACATGGGGAAGGGCATGACCGACGCCTGGAAGGCGATGAATGACAGCTTCAAGCAGGCAATGGATCGGTTCAAATAGGCAAGGCCACATGGGCCGCGCCACATGGAGGGGCGTTCAGGGGCGCGAGGTCCGGCATCCTGCATAGCGATGCCGCGCCCGCTGCCCCCATGCACCGCCCCTGGTGACCGCCCCTAAGCACCGGGCCGCCCGCCTGCCGTGCAAAACAACCTCAGATCTCGATCGTCTGGAACGCGTCACGCAGCGCGTTCGACCAGGCCTGAGACATGGCGCCGAAAACCTGATCCCCGGCCTCGATCCGGGTCTGCTGTCCGATCCGGCACTGATCCCGTTCGATCACGCACAGGTCAAGCGGCATGCCGACCGACAGGTTCGAACGCAGGGTCGAATCCATCGACAAGAGCACCGCCTTGCGCGCATCGGCAAGCGTTGTCTCCGGCCGCACCACCCGGTCCAGGATCGGCTTGCCGTATTTGTGCTCGCCGATCTGCAGAAAGGGGGTGTCCTCGGTCGCCTCGATGAAATTGCCCTCGGAATAGACCAGAAACAACCGCATGTCGCCGCCCCGGCGCTGCCCGGCCACAATCATCGAGGCCGCTGCCCCCTGCCCCGGGCCGGCCATCTTCTCGTCGACGCTCTGGCGCACCTCGGCCAGCGTGGCGCCGATGATCTCGGCCACCTGAAGCATGGAATGGGCATGCATGATCGACCGATGGGCCTGATCGTCCGGCCCGTCGATGGCCTCGCGCAGACGCGCCAGCGTGGTCTGGGTGACGGACAGATTACCCGCGGTCATGATGGCGATCACCCGCTCACCCGGTTCCTCGAACAGGAATTGCTTTCGATAGGTCGAGATGTTGTCCATCCCCGCATTCGTGCGCGTGTCCGACAAAAGGACAATGCCCGCCTTCAGCAAGAGCCCCACACAATAGGTCATCGCGTCCCTGCCTCTTCCTCTTGCGGCGGGCATGCCACGGCAAACCCCCGCCCCTCATCTTGCCTGAAATACTCTCGGGGGGGGCGTCATTGGCGCGCCATTGGTTCCAGCGACAATGGCGACGGGGCAGACAGCCCCCCGGCGTCTCCACCCAGCCCTACTGCTGGGCTGCTTCCACCGCAACGGTGACGTCAAGGCTTTCCACCGTCTGCCCCAGCGCCACGCCCCGGATCGGCGCGGCATCGCGGGCATCAAAGCCACAGCCCAGCCGGACATAGCGTTCATCCGGGCAACACCCGTTCGAGGCATCAAAACCGACCCAGCCCAACCCCTCGACCCAGATTTCGGCCCAGGCATGGGCGGCCTCGTGCGGGCTGCCATCCTCACTGGCCTGCAGATAGCCCGAAACGTAGCGCGCGGGCAGTTCATGCACCCGCGCGCAGGCAATCAGCGCGTGCGCATGGTCCTGGCAGACCCCCTCGCCCAGTGCCAGCGCCTCGGCGGCGGTGGTATGGACATGGGTGACACCGGGCCGATAGGCGATGGCCCCGGCCACGGCCTCGCTCAGCGCATGCGCCAGTGCCAGCCCGTCAGACGCAGAGACCCCGCGCGCCAGCTCGGCCAGCATGGCATCGGCAGCCGTGGCCGGGGTCGGCCGCATCCAGGTCACGGGCGGCACACGCTCGCGGTGGCCGCGCAGCACCCCGGCGCAATCGGTAGTCTCTACCTCGCCCTGCACGCGCACGCTGACCTCGGACAAGGGGCCCGTGATCGTCCAGCCCTGCACCTGGTCGCCCGCTCCATCGGTGAACGTCCCGCCCCGCAGTCCGCCGGGCACATCGACCTGCCAGGCGACAACGCGCTGATTGACGCAATCCGCAGGGGTCAGCCGGTGGCTTTGCACCACGCGGCGCACCGGCGGGTCATAACGATAGGTGCTGACATGATCGATCCGCAATCTCACCGCTGGTCCCCGCTCAGATAACTGTCATGGATATGCTGGCTCAGGTCAGCCACCTGACCGATGAACCGGCCCAGATATTCATGCAACCCCTCGTCAAACACCTGCTCGACCTGCATCTCCGCCATCTCGCCCAGCAGCCCGCGCGCGGTGGCTTGCGCCAGGGTCGAACGTCCATAGCCGCGCGACAGCCGGTCCAGATGCCCGTTCAGCCCCTGCACGCTGGTGATCAGCGCGCGCGGGCACTGTGGGTTCAGGATCAGGAAATGCGCGATCTTCGCCGCCGTCACCTCGCCGCCATAGGCCCAGTGAAAGGCCCGATGCGCCGACAGCGCGCGCAACAGCGTTACCCACTGGTAATTGTCCAGGCCAGAGCCCACGAATTCCACCTTGGGCAGCAGGACGAAATACTTCACGTCCAGCAGGCGCGCGGTGTTGTCGGCGCGTTCCAGATGATAGCCCAGATGCAGGAAATCATAGCCATCGTTGCGCAACAGCGTGGCGTCGATTGTGCCGCGCAGCAGGGCGGCGGTGCGAATGGTCCACTCTGTCAGGCGCGACAGGCCGGTGTCGGAACGCGGCTGGCGCTCGATCTCCTGCAACTCGGCATGGGCGTTGTTCAGCGCCTCCCAGACCTGGGTGGTCAACGCGGTCCGCACGATGCGCCCGTTCTCGCGCGCATGGCGGATGCAGGCGGCGACGGACCCGGGATTGTCCTGATCGAAAAACAGATGGCTCTCGATGTTGCGCTGCACCGGGTCGCCGTATTTCTGCGCGAAGGTATCGGCAGAGCCGGCCGCGCGCAGCAGCGCATCCCATTCGTTGCGAAACCCCTGCCCCGCATTCGGCAACAGTGCGATGCGCGCGCCGACCTCCAGAAACCGCGCGGCGGTCTCGGCGCGTTCCATGTAGCGGGCCAGCCAGAACAGGTTGGATGCAGTCCGGCTCAGCATGACAGGGCCCCCGGCCAGACATCGACACCACGCCCGCCGTCCCCTGCCGGGCAGCAGGCGCCAAGGCCCG
>SKHK01000190.1 GCA_007117005.1 Paracoccaceae bacterium | reverse complement strand
GCCGCGGCCCCACCGCCTTTCTGACCGTGCAGGAGGGCTGCGACAAGTTCTGCGCCTTCTGCGTCGTCCCCTATACCCGCGGGGCCGAGGTCAGCCGCCCCGCCGCCCGCCTCTTGGCCGAGGCGCGCGATCTGGTGGACCGCGGCGTGCGCGAGATCACGCTCCTGGGCCAGAACGTGAATGCCTATCACGGGCCGGGACCGGACGGGGCGGTGTGGTCACTGGCCCGGCTGATCGACGCGCTGGCGGCAATAGACGGGCTGGCGCGCATCCGCTACACCACCTCGCACCCCAATGACATGGGCGACGACCTGATCGCCGCCCATGGCGCGCAGCCCAAACTGATGCCCTATCTGCACCTTCCCGTGCAGGCGGGCTCCGACCGGGTGCTGAAGGCGATGAACCGCAAGCACACGGCGGAAGAATACCTGCGCCTCATCGAACGCCTGCGCGCCGCGCGGCCGGATCTGGCGCTTTCAGGCGATTTCATCGTCGGCTTCCCGGGCGAGTCGGAGGCCGATTTTCAGGCGACGCTGGATCTGGTGCGCGCGGTGGGCTACGCGCAGGCCTATTCGTTCAAGTACTCCGCCCGCCCCGGCACGCCCGCGGCCGAACGCGCCCCGGTCCCGGCGGAAGAGGCCGCGGACCGCCTGCAACGGCTGCAGGCCCTGCTGGACGCGCAGCAGCGCGCGGCGCAGGCGGCGATGGTGGGCCGCGAGGTGGGGGTGCTGTTCGAAAAGCCCGGGCGCATGCCGGGGCAGATGGTGGGCAAGTCCGACCACCTGCACGCCGTCCATGTCGCGGATCAGGGCGTGGCGCCGGGCGATCTGCGCCGCGTGCGGATCACCGCGGCGGCGTCCCATTCGCTGGCCGGCGCGCTGGTCTGACGGGCGCGGGCCTGGCGGCCCGCCCTGTGAGTATTTGGGGCAAGATGAAAGCACATCAGGGCAGGTTGGCGCGGCTGACGCCGATCGCGCTTTTCCCTAGAGCAGCCGGTGCACCGGCAGATGGCCGATGACAAACGACAGCGTGCGCCGGGTGGGGCCGCTGTCGGGTTCCAGATGCACCGGGTCGTGCGGCCCGCGCGCCCAGCCCATCATCGGGCCGTCCAGCGACAGCCGGTAGGCCTGATCCGGCGCCATCGCCCAGTCCAGATGTGCCGCCAGTTCGGCCAGCAGCGCCGGGTCCTGAAACACCACCCCCATTTCGGTGTTCAGAAAGGCCGAGCGCATGTCGAAATTGAACGAGCCCACAAAGCCCAGCCGGTCATCGACGATGAAACACTTGCCATGCAGCATCCTGCGCGCCTGCCGGTCACGCGGGCTGGCGGTGGACCGGGCGGCGAATTCGTGCAGGATCACTCCCGCCTCGATCAGAGCGCGGCGATACCAGCGATAGGCGCCGTGCACGATGATATGGTCGTTGACGGCCAGCGCGTTGGTCACCACCTCGACCCGCACGCCGGCGCGGGCCAGGTCGGTCAGCGCGGCCAGCCCCTCCTGCCCCGGAACGAAATAGGGGGTCATGATGCGCAGCCTTTCCCGCGCGCCCAACAGGCGGGGCATCAGCGCCTCTGGCAGCCAGGCGGCGCGGCCGGTGGCCAGCGCCTTTTCCGGCGGGTCGGCGATGAAATCCAGCCGGTCGGACCAGCGCAGCGCCCCGGCCGGCAGCGCGCCCGGCGCCGGCGCCCCCGCCGACCCGTTCAGCAGCGGGGCCACGCGGTCCAGATAGGCGCGGGTCTCGGGCTCGCGGGCCAGGTCCTCCAGCCGGCGGCGAAAGGTGGCCATGCGGACCCGGCGCTTTTGCCACAGCGCCGCGATGGGCAGCGCCAGCCCGTCATTCCAATGCGCGTCAAAGGATTTCTCGACCTTGCGCAGCACCGGCCCGGCCAGCATCAGATCGCAGTCGTCATTGTTGCGCTTGCGTCCCCGCGCGGCGCCGAAATCGACATCACCCACATTGCGCCCGCCGACCACGGCCACCCGCCCGTCTGCCAGCCAGATCTTGCCATGCATGCGCCGGTTGTAGCGCAGGATGTTGAACAGCAGGTCGATGCCGCGGCGAAAGGGGTTCGAGCGCGCGCGGATGGGGTTGAACAGTCGCACGGAAATCTGCGGGTGCCGGTCCAGCGCCAGATACAGCGGGTCGCGGCCCAGCACGTTCACATCGTCCAGAAGCAGCCGCACCCGCACGCCGCGGTCTGCCGCCTGCAACAGCGCGCGCGCCAGCAACCGGCCCGTCCGGTCATCGGCCCAGATGTAGTAGAGCAGATCCAGGCTGCGCCGGGCAGCCTGCGCGCTGGCCAGCCGCACGGCAAAGGCCTGCAGCGGATCGGTGATCAGCGCCGCACCGCTCTGGCCGCGATGAGCGGCCTCCAGCGGCGCCATCAGCCGGTCCAGCGCGCTGTCCGCACCGGGCGGGATAACCCGCGACGGCGCACCCCGCGCCCGCCGCGCGAAACGGCCATAGGACCACAGCGCCAGCACCGAACCGGCCGCCAGCAGCACCAGCGCGCCCAGGGTCCAGGCCAGCAGGGTCACGGCCCGCCCAGCCGGATGCGGGCCTTGATCGGCAGATGATCGGATGCCAGCCGCGCCAGCCTGGTGTCGTGAGGCTCCAACGCCAGCATCTGGGCGTGGCGCGACAGGATGATGCGGTCCAGCGGCAGCATCGGCAGCGCGGCGGGAAAGCTGTTCACCGTTGCAGCCGAGGCCTTCACCGCGCGCAGCCCCTTGCGCAAGGGCATCAGCGAGCAGCCCGCCCCCAGCCGCCATTCGTTCAGATCGCCCATCAGCACGATCGGCCAGCCCGCGGCCTGTTCGACCTCCATCGCCAGCCGCCGCGCCTGCAACAGGCGGGACTGGTGCAACAGGCCCAGATGTGCGGCGATGATGCGCAGGGGCTGGCCCGCCACGCGCAGGTCGGCGACGATGGCGCCGCGCGGCTCCAGCCCCGGCAGGGTCAGGGGGCGCGCGTCCTCGACCTCGGCATTGCGCAACAGCAGCAGGTTGCCGTGCCAGCCATGCGCCGCGTGGCCCAGCCGGTCGGCCAGCGGCACCGCGCTCAGGCCCGTGCGCTCGCGCAGCGCGTCCAGGTCCAGCACCCCCTCGCGCGCGCCGAAACGGCGGTCGACCTCTTGCAGGGCCAGGACATCGGCGCCGATCTCGGCGATGACATCGATGGTGCGGCGCGGGTCTCGGCGCATGTCGCGGCCCACGCCCTTGTGCACGTTGTAGGACCCCAGCAGCAGATCGACCGGGCCGGACTGCGGCTGCTGGTGCCAATCGGGGCTTTGTTGCTGCATGGGCAGAATATGGGCGGCGGGGGCGCGCGGTGCAAGCAGGTCAGGGCCGGCCGTGATCAGCCGCCAGTATGGCTCATGTGGCGGGTCATCTGCCCGCCGACCTGCTGGCGCGAATAGTCGAAGTCATGCCCCTTCGGCTTGCGCGCGATCGCATCGCGGATCGCCTGCACCACGGGTGTATCATCCGGGCCCGCACGCAGCGGGGCGCGCAGGTCGGCCATGTCCTCTTGCCCCAGGCACATGTATAGCTCACCCGTGCAGGTCAGCCGCACCCGGTTACAGCTTTCGCAGAAATTATGCGTCAGCGGCGTGATGAACCCCACCTTCTGGCCGGTTTCTTCCAGCCGCACGTAGCGTGCCGGCCCGCCCGTGCGTTCGGCCAAATCGGTCAGGGTGAAACGCTCTGCATACCGCGCGCGGACCTCGGAAAGCGCCCAGTATTGGCCCAGCCGCACCTGCTCCTCCATGTCGCCCATCGGCATGACCTCGATCCAGGTCAGCTCATGGCCCTCGCGCGCGCACCAGTCGGTGAGGCTGAAAAGCTCGTCCTCGTTGAAGCCCTTCAGCGCCACGACGTTGATCTTTACCCGCAGCCCGGCGGCCTGCGCAGCGGCGATCCCGTCCAGCACCTGGGACAGCCGGCCCCAGCGGGTGATGCGGGCGAATTTGTCGGCGTCCAGCGTGTCCAGGCTGACATTGACCCGCCGCACCCCCAGATCGGCCAGCGGCCGGGCAAAGCGGGCAAGCTGGCTGCCATTGGTGGTCAGCGTCAACTCCTTCAGCGCGCCGCTGTCCAGATGCCGGCTCATCGCCTGGAAAAACGTCAGGATCCCCTTGCGCACCAGGGGCTCGCCGCCGGTGATGCGCAGCTTCTCCACCCCCAGGGACACAAAGGCCGAACACAGGCGGTCCAGTTCCTCCAGCGTCAGAAGCTCCTTCTTCGGCAGGAAGGTCATGTGCTCGGCCATGCAATAGGTGCAGCGGAAATCGCACCGATCGGTGACCGAGACGCGCAGATAGCGGATGGCCCGCGCGAAAGGGTCGATCAGGGGGGCGGGCGTGGTGGCAATGGTCATGGCGTGCTTTCCTGGCTGGGGCGAAGGTATGCAGCCCCGCGCGTGGTGGCAAGGTGCAAGCGGGGAAAGCATGGCCTTGTCACAAAGGCGCTGCCGGGTCGATTTGCGGTTTGCACCGGCCGCGGCGCGGGCCTAATCTGACAGCATGACCCAAACCACCCTGCCCCGCCCCGCGCGCTTGTCCTGCGCAAAAGCCCTGACGCTTGGCCTCGCCGCCCTGGCCCTGGCGGGTTGCGGCTGGCTGCCCTCGGCCCTGCAGCGCGGCGATGCGGCCGGGGCACCGGATATCAACGTGACCGAGGGGCCGGGCGAGGATGTGCTGCGCCCCGCTGCCCGCCCCGGCG
>SKHK01000218.1 GCA_007117005.1 Paracoccaceae bacterium | reverse complement strand
GCGATCAGCTCTTCGGCCCTTTCCGTGCTGATTTGCATGATCTGACCGATCTCTGCGTGGCTGAATTCCTCGATGCTGCGCAACAGCAGCGCCTCGCGGGTGTTGGGGCTCAGACGCGCCAGCCGCGCCTGGGCACGCATTTCCGGCCTCCCGGCCTCGCCTGCGTCATCGACAGGCGCGCCGGATCTGGACCAGACCGCATGGAAGGCGGCGAACAGGCCGATCCTGGGGTTGTCCTTCGGGCTTAGCAGCGAACGGTCGGCCACCAGCGATTCCAGGGTCGCTCCGGCATATCGATCGCCTGTTTCCTGGCTGCCGGTCAGCGCCCGTGCATAGCGGCGCAGGCTGGGCAATTCCGCTGCGATGCGCAGGGCCATGCTGTCGCCGTCAGGGGTTGAAACCTGCCGCGGCACCGCGCGCGGCGCCGTATCTGCCGGGGCCGGATGCTGGTTCCTGATCATCTTCTGGCCTTTCCGGAAAAGCAATCCGGAACCGAACGCGGGGCGCTGCGTTCCGTTCCCGACAATTTGCCCTGCAACGGGTAACTGAGACACCCGGCCATTCCCCCGCTGATGGGCAGGCCACACGGAAAGCTTGGTGATATCATGGGGCGCGAACAGTCCGAAAGCGGCAGTACAAGGCGGCTGAAGCCCGCTGTCGAGCGGCAGATAAACGAGAACCTGAAATTGCTGTATGAGCGGCAATTGCAGGAGGGCCTGCCCGACCGTCTGCAGGAACTCGTCGCCCGGTTGCGGTCCGAGGGGGGCGGCCAATGACAGACGGTTCAGGCTTTCCCGGCCTGCGGGGGGGCGCGATGCCGCGCCGGCCGATGCCGCGCCCGTCAGCCCGGGCGATCCGCCGCGAAAACGCGACCGCCTGGTTGCATGCTGCTTCAGCCCTGCAAACCGTGTCCTTTCAGAACTGACCCGGATCGCAAACGAAACCTGTCAATTTTGCTGTGCCAATGCGGCGGAAATCCGGGCAAGCACACCCGCGCGGACGTGATCTCGATCGAAGCTGCGCGCAAGCGCCAATGCGGCATCGGTCTGACCGGCTCGCGCCGTGGCGATGGCAATCGCTCTCAAGACCACGTCTCGTTCCTCTTGACGACGCATCTGCTGCGCGGCTTCAAGTAGACTATCCGATGCACCCGCCTGCGCCATGATGTCTGCAAATTCCTGTATCTCTGCGTGGTACAGCCCCGCGGCCAGCATTGTCTCAAGCCCGGCCTCCGGGTCTCCGGAGCGCGCCTGGATAATGGCGATCGCGCCGCGTGGGTCTAGAAACCCCGCACCCGAGCGCCGCGCAATCGAAAGCGCTGTATCGATGTCGCCCAGTTATGCATGAACAAGCGCAAAACGCCGGATTGTCTCGCGTGGGGCCCGGTCTCTAAGGATATCGGCCTCTTGTTCGACCAACTGCAGCGCGCGCTCGTGCTCACCCGCATCCAGCAAAGCCAGGGCAATCCCGCCGATGGTCAGTCCGGCACCACCCGGATGCCAGATTGTATCTGCGAGTTCGATCGCCGCATCAAAATTCACGCTGCGATCCGGTTCCAGGCCCGCCCTGGCGCGTACCGCGGCCAGACGGGCAATGGTTTCCGGGATCTCATGCCTTGCGCCGATTGTCGCCAGGGTTTCCAAAGCGCCTTCGAAATCTCCGTTCTCGGCCTGCAAGACGGCTATATCGGCCAATGCGCGTTGCGCGGGTTCGTCGTCGTCGCCTGCGCCGCGCAGGCGCGTCACGGCGTCGTCGATGGCTGTTCGGCCTGGATCACGGCGACCTCGGCCAGAGCCCTGCTGCGAAGGCGTGCGTCCTCGATCCTTTCGGCTGTCGCAATCGCCGCGCTGAAATTGCCAGCGCCTGCCTGCACTCGAGCAATCGGTCGTTGTGCGAATGCAAAACGGTCTGCCGGAAGATCCGAGAAGATCTCGAGCGCCGCGTCAGAGTCGCCCGCTTCGGCCAGCGCAAGGGCGATCGCGTACAACGCGTTCTGCCTCGAGTTTTCGGAGTCGATGGAATGCGCAAGGCTCAGCGCCTCTTCCATCAGCGCATCCGGCGAAGGGGTGCTGCGTGCGAACAGGTTTGAAGCTGCGGCCCCCAGGGCAGCCACCAGCACAAGCACGGCACCAGCGAAAAGGACGAAACGTTGCCGCGGCAGTTGTGAGGGCGTGGTGAAATCTCCGTCGCAGGGGTACGGGCACCGTCGCGTAAATGGCGTACCGGATGATGTCAATATCGGCTGATTTTCCAGTTGAATAAGCGTTTTGCCCCGAATGGCGTCTGCGCCCGGGCAGGGTGTATCGCGGTCCGATCCGCCCCGGTGCCTATGGTGTCCTGTCAGCCGCGCCGGTCGCGCGCAGCAGCGCGTCGATCTCGTTCAGGTTGACAAGCGACACGATCTGCATCGGCGAAAGCGGTTGTCCCGTGCGGGCCTCCAGCGCCAGGACCAGATGCATATGGGCCAGGCTGTCCCATTCCGGCGGGTGGCCCAGCCTGGCGTCGGCTGGAACGTCTGACAGGTTCAGCACTTCTGCCAGCAGTTTGGCGGCGTTGCTCATGCCCTGGCCCCGTTCATGTCGCGTCCCTCGGCTGCCAGTTCTCGCGCAGCATCTCGAATGTCACCACATCCGCCCCGCCCGTGCCGTCCGGTGCGGCAACGGCCCGATGCGCGGTGCCGGAATGGGTGAAGCCAAGCCGGTGATAGGTGTAGATCGACGAGACATTGCGCGCCAGAACCCGCGCGTCGATCCGTTCCGCCAGCCCCGCCTGAAAGATATGCCCGATCAGCGCGATGCGCGTTTCCAGCACGACATCCTTTCCCCACCAGCCCCGATCATGCAGCGCGATCTGCAGATTTGCCGTGCGCCAGGGCCGGAACACACACAGATGCAGGCCGATGGGCGCGGTCCGGTCCAGCGGCGTGATGGCATGGACGATCCGCTTTCGCCCGTAGCCAGAGATCATGCGCCGCCACCAGGTCAGCCGGCGCAAATGGCGGGGCGGGATCAGCATGGGTTGATGCATTTCCAGGTCATGGGCCCAGTGCCGCCAGGTCAGCGCCGCGGCCTGCCAGGCGCCCAGCGGCTCCAGCCGGAAACGCGCGCTGCTCAGCGGGGTGAACAGGGCAGGGTGTTGCGCCGCCATCAGTCGCCCCCTTTGGCCAGAAGCGCGCGCAGTGCCACGCGGTCGGGCTTGCCGCGGTCGGTGCGGGGCAGGGCATCGCGCAGCGCCAGCCGCGCGGGCACGGCCTCGGCCCGGGTCTGGCTGCGGCACCAGGCGGTCAGATCGGCCGGCGTGACCGTGCTGCCCGGGCGCAGGACGACCGCGGCGCCCACGATCTCGCCCGCCACCGGATCGGGCAGGCCCACGGCCAGCGCCTCGGCCACATCGGGGTGGCGCAAGAGCAGCATGTCCACCTCTTCGGCCAGGACCTTGACCCCGGCGCGGTTGATCTCGAACTTCCGCCGCCCGCGCAGCACCGCGCTGCCATCGGGCGACAGATCGGCGATATCGCCGGTGCGGAACCAGCCATCGGCCAGCGCCTCGGCGCTGCGCGCGGGGTCATCGGCATAGCCCTGCATCAGCGCCGGGCTTCGCAGCAGCAATTCGCCATGACCCGCGGGCGCGATGCCGGCATCGCTCAGCACCGCAAAGCGCCCGCCCCAGGGCGCGCCGATCGCGCCCTCTGTCACCGGGTCCTGCAGCCGTGCGCCGGCGATCCAGTTTGCGGCCTCGGTCATGCCGAACATGTTCCAGACATTCCGCGTGCCGGCCCAGGCGGCGATATCCTGCCACAGCCCTGCCGACAGCGGCGCCGAGCCCACATGCACGCGCGCCAGCGTCCCCGGGGGCGGCACCGGGGCCAGGCGCATCAGCATCGACCAGAAGGCCGGCACCGAGGACAGGAAGCGCACCTGCTCGCCGGCCAGCGCCTGGCCCAGCGCGGGCAGTTCGGCCATGCCCGGCGCGGGCCACAGCAGCACGCGCGCCCCGGCGGCCAGCGGGGTCAGGATGTTGCCGATCAAGCCATGGCCGAAGAAGACCGGCAAGGGGCACAGCGTGGTCGTCATTTCCGCAGCCGGGATATGCGCCAGGTTCAGCGCCACCCGTGCCTCCAGCGCGCGCAGGCTCAGCGTGACGCCCTTTGGCTGGCCGGTGGTGCCGGAGGTGGTCATCAAAAGCGCCGGCTCATCGGCACCCAGTGGCGCGGCGCGGGGTGTGTCCGCGGGGGGCGGTGCCAGTTCGGTGGTGCCGTCCAGCCAAAGACCGATCCCCAGCGCCCGGGTGACGATGCCGCGTTCCGGCGCGGGCAGGCCGGGGTTGACCGCAACCGCGCTGGCCCCGGCGGCCCAGCAGGCCAGAAGGTCGGTCAGATAGGCCAGCGGATCGCCCTGCGCGATGGCGACCCGGGGGCGGGGGGCTGCCCTGTCCTGCGCCAGCGCCCAGCCCAGCCGCGCGGCACGGTCCTGCACGGCGGCGCGCAACTGCCCGGCGGAAAGCTGCCTGCCGCTGCGCATGTCCTGCAGCGCGGCCCTGTCCGGCACCAGCCAAAGGAAGGGAAGATCGGTTGCCATGCCAAGGTGCCTTTCGCCGGCCTGACGGGTGCCGGCCCGCTGTCAGCCGGGTACGGAGCCCGAAATACGGGTTGGATCGGTCGCGGCGGGGTTTGGGTCGTCGCCTTTCCCATCCTGCACGCCCGGGCGCGTTCGCCCCGCCCTAGCAGAGAGGAGCCGGCCGTTGCAAGAAGCCGTCCCCGAACAGCCCTGACG
>SKHK01000150.1 GCA_007117005.1 Paracoccaceae bacterium | reverse complement strand
CGGCCGATCTGTGGCGCGAGAGCGGGCGCTATGACGCCTATGGCGCCGAGATGCTGCGCGTGCGGGACCGGCACAAGCGCGACCTGCTCTATGGCCCCACGAACGAGGAGATGATCACCGACATCTTCCGCGCCCATGTCGGCAGCTACAAGGACCTGCCGCTGACCCTGTACCACATCCAGTGGAAGTTCCGCGACGAGATCCGGCCCCGCTTCGGGATCATGCGCGGGCGCGAGTTCCTGATGAAGGACGGCTACAACTTCGACGTGGACAAGGACGCGGCCATCCACGCCTACAACCGCCACATGGTCAGCTACCTGCGCACCTATGAACGCATGGGCCTGACCGCAATCCCGATGCGCGCCGACAGCGGTCCCATAGGGGGGGACGACACGCATGAGTTCCTGGTGCTGGCCCAGACCGGAGAGTCCGAGGTGTTCTATGACGACCGGGTAACGGCGCTGAAGCTGGGCGCGCGTGAGGTCGATCATGACGACCCGGTGGCGGTGAAGGCCGTGTGCGACGAGTTCACCTCGCTCTATGCCCGCACCGATGAGACGCACGACGAGGCCGCGTTCAACGCCATCCCCGAGGCGCATCGCAAGGTCGGCCGCGGGATCGAGGTGGGGCAGATCTTCTATTTCGGCACCAAGTATTCCGAGCCGATGGGGGCGGTGGTGGTCAATGCCGAAGGGCAGCGCGTGCCGGTGCATATGGGCTCGCACGGGATCGGGGTCAGCCGGCTGCTGGGCGCGATCATCGAGGCCAGCCATGACGAGCGCGGCATCATCTGGCCCGAAGGCGTGACGCCCTATCACGCCGGGATCGTCAACCTGAAACAGGGCGACGGCGCGGCGGATACGGCCTGCGAGGGGCTTTATGCGGCACTGGCGGCCAAGGGGCTGAGCGCGCTTTATGACGACCGGAACGAGCGGGCGGGCGCGAAATTCGCCACCATGGACCTGATCGGCCTGCCCTGGCGGCTGACGGTGGGGCCGCGCGGGCTGGCGGCGGGGGTGGTCGAACTGACCTGCCGGCGCACGGGCGAAAGCGAAGAGATGTCGCCCGAGGCCGCGGTGGACCGCCTGGCGCAGATCTACGGGGTGACCGGCTGACAGAGGTGCGCATGGCAGGGGCATCGAGCCCCAACCATGCGCGCGGGCCGCGGGCCCTCACCCGCGCCATGAGGGGCGCTGCCCCTCCTGGCGACCTCCCCGGCGTACTGGAAGCAAGATGAAAGGGGCGCCTCGACCCCGTGACAACCTTTGCACCCCACCCTATAAGGCGCGCGAAACGCCCAGTGCAGCAGATGAGACGACACGCATGATCCAGGTTTTCGGCCACAAGGCCCCCGATACCGATTCCACCGGCTCGCCCCTGATCTGGGCCTGGTACCTGACCGAGGTGAAGGGCACCCCCGCCCGCGCCGTGTTGCTGGGTCAGCCCAATACCGAAGCCGCCTTCGTGCTGAAACGCTGGGGCGTCGATCAGCCGGACATCATCGGGGACGTGGAGCCCGGCGCGCCGGTGGTGATCGTCGATACCAACAACCCCGCGGAACTGCCGGCATCGATCAACCAGGCCGATATCCGTGCCATCATCGACCATCACAAGCTGACCGGCGGGATCGAGACGAAATCGCCCATCGACATCACCATCCGCCCGCTGGCCTGCACCGCCACCTTGATGCATGACCTGATGGGCGCGGATGCCGCGCGCATGCCGGAATGGGTCAAGGCGATGATGCTGTCCTGCATCCTGTCGGACACGCTGGCATTCCGCTCGCCCACCACGACTGACCATGACCGCGCCCTGGCCGAGCGGCTGGCCAAAGAACTGGACCTGTCGATCAGCGACTACGCGGGCGAGATGTTCGCGGCGAAATCCGACGTCTCGGCGTTTTCCGACGCGGAACTGCTGCGCATGGACAGCAAGGAATACAAGGTCGGCGATGTGGGCCTGCGTGTCTCGGTGCTGGAAACCACCGCACCGAATGTGGTCATGGACCGCAAGACCAGCCTGATGGCCGCCATGCCACAGGTCGCGGCCGAGGATGGCGCCGACGAGGTGCTGCTTTTCGTCGTCGATATCCTGCGCGAGGAGGCGACGCTGCTGGTGCCCAACGACACGGTGAAACGCATCGCCGAGAAAAGCTTCGGCGTCAGCGTGAGCGGCGATCAGGTGGTGCTGCCGGGCGTGATGAGCCGCAAGAAGCAGATCATCCCCGTGCTGGCGGCGTGAACCGGCCATGACCCGGATCATCAACGCGCTGGAAGAGATCGGCGCCCGCCATGACGTGCTTTATTGCGACCTCTGGGGCTGCCTGCATGACGGACGACGGCTTTATCCGGCCGCGGTGGCGGCGCTGCGGGGGTTTCGCGCACGTGGCGGTGCGGTGGTGCTGATGACCAACGCGCCGCGCACCCATCATGCGGTGGCGCGGCGGCTGGATCAGATGGGCCTGCCGAAGGACGCCTATGACGTGATCGTCGCCTCTGGCGATGCCACGCAGGAGGCGATGCTGATGGGGGCGGCGGGGCGAAAGCTGTGGCATATCGGACCGGGCAAGGACGAGGACCTTTTCAGCGAGATCCCCGAGGCGCTGGCGGACCAGCCAGCCATCGAACGGGTGGGCTTCGATCAGGCCGAGGGGATCATCTGCACCGGCCCCTATGACGAGGCGACCGAAACGCCAGAGGACTACCGCGGCCGCTTTCTCTCGGCGCAGGTGCGCGGGCTGCCCATGCTGTCGGCCAACCCGGATCTGGTGGTCGATTACGGCGACAAGCGCATCTATTGCGCGGGCGCGCTGGCAAGGGTCTATGAGGAGATGGGCGGCACCGTGCTGTCCTTCGGCAAACCGCATCCGCCTATCTATGACTTGGCGCGCAGGCGCCTGGGCGAGCGCGGGATCACCTATCGCAACGACCAGGTGCTGGCCGTGGGCGACGGCATCCTGACCGATATCGCCGGGGCACAGATGGAAGGCATCGAGGCGCTGTTCGTCACCGGCGGGCTGGAGGCCGCGCGCTTTGGCGAGGATGTGGAAAACCCCGACGCGGCCGCGCTGCAAGCCTGGCTGGCCGACGAGGGGCGCGCGCCGCAATACGCCATCGGCCGGCTGCGCTGAACCACCCGGCCCCTGCGCCCGCCCCGCAGCGGCGCGCAGCCAAATCGATTGAAACAATCGATTTGCAACGGCCTTTCTTCAAGGCCGTTTTTCGTCCTGCCGTTTTTCGCTCAGGGCCCGTGCGGCGGGGTAAGGTCCAGCGGGACCAGCCCGCCGCGGTAGCGCGCCATCGCCTCGCGGTAATGCTGCGCCCCCTCGCCCAGCCGGGCGCTCTGCTCTGGCGTCAGGTCCTTGACCACCCGCCCCGGCGCCCCCATCACCACAGAACCGTCAGGGATCTCCTTGCCCTCGGTCACCAGCGCGCCGGCACCGATCAGGCAGCCACGGCCGATACGCGCGCCGTTCAGCACCGTCGCGCCCATGCCCACCAGGCTGCCATCGCCGATGGTGCAGCCGTGCAGCACCACGTTATGGCCGATGGTGCAACCCGCGCCGATGGTCAGGGGAAAGCCGTGATCGGTGTGCAGCGTGCAGGATTCCTGCACATTCGACCCCGCGCCGACCTCGATCCATTCGGTATCGCCGCGCAGCGTCGCGCCGAACCAGACCGACACGCCCGCCGCCAGCCGCACCTTGCCGATCACCGCCGCATTCGGCGCCACCCAGGTATCGGCGTCAATCTCGGGGCGCAGATCCCCCAGCGCATAAATCATGCCGTCTCTCCCTTTCGGCCAGCCTCGTATTCCGCGTTCAGCCCGCGCACGAAACCGTTCAGCCAGGGCTGGCGATCGGCGCGCGACCGTTCGGCCTGCAGCACGGTGCGCAACTGTGACTCGGTCTCGTCCAGATCACGGTTGACCAGCACGTAATCATATTCCGCCCAGTGGCTGATCTCGTCGCGCGATTTCGCCATCCGCCCGGCGATGACCTCGTCGGTGTCCTGCGCGCGCTGGCGCAGCCGAACCTCCAGCTCGGCGATCGACGGCGGCAGGATGAAGATCGACACCACATCGCGCGCCAGCGACGATCGCCTGATCTGCGCCCCGCCCTGCCAGTCGATGTCGAAAAGCGTGTCGCGCCCCGCCGCCATCGCCTCTTCGACCGGCCCTTTCGGCGTACCGTATAGATTGCCGAACACCTCGGCATGTTCCAGCATCTCGCCGGCCTCGACCATCGCGTGAAACTGTGCACGGGTCCGGAAATAGTATTCCACCCCGTCGCTTTCCCCCCGACGGGGCGCGCGGGTCGTCGCCGAGACCGAGAACTTCAGCGTCTCGTCCCAGGCCATGAGCCGCCGCGCCAGCGTCGATTTTCCCGCGCCAGAGGGCGAGGACAGGATGATGGCAAGGCCGCGCCGCTGCATCGCGCGCTACTCCACGTTCTGAACCTGTTCGCGCATCTGGTCGATCACCAGCTTGAGGTCAAGCCCGATCCGGGTCAGCCCCTCGTGCTGGGACTTGGAACACAGCGTGTTGGCCTCGCGGTTGAATTCCTGCATCAGGAAATCAAGCTTGCGCCCCACCGGCCCGTCATCCCCGCCCAGAAGGCCGCGCGCGGTGTCGATATGGGCGGCCAGGCGGTCCAGTTCCTCGGTCACGTCGCCGCGCAGCGCCAGAAGCGCCAGTTCCTGCTCGATCCGGCCGGCATCGGGCGGCTGCGGGGCGCCGCCCTCGCCCCCTGCCGCCTCGGCCAGCCGGTCCAGGGCGGCGCGCAGCGCGCGGGCCTGAT